>NZ_JDWE01000030.1:0-59276 GCF_000685765.2 Frankia sp. BMG5.23 | reverse complement strand
CCGCCGATGCCGGGGGTGCCGGTTCGGGTGATTGTCGTGGTGGTGTCCCGGGCGGGGCGCGACTCGCGGTCGTCCGTCTCCCCCGGGCGGGCCAGCCGAACCGGATGCCCGGTCGGCTCGGCTGATGCGATCGGAGCTTCGGGTATCGCGCTGTTCTTGTCGAAGCGGTGCCCGCGTGATGCGGCGGCACGGTTTCCGAGGGCGCGGGGCGGCTGTAGCACGGTCATCGGATGACACCTCTCCGGGGCAGGGTTTCGGTCTCCGGGTGAGCTGGTCGGTTCTGACGGTGTGGTGTGGCTGTGCCGTGGCGAGGGTGGGTTCTGCGGGCACCCGCCCCGGGTGAGGGGCGGTAGCCCGTCGTTGCGATCTGGGCTGGTCAGGGCGATTTCGTAATCCGGCCCGGTTCCCGGCCTGGTTTCGGGCGCGGTTCCGTCCGGAACACCGTGCATTACCACGAAGGCGGCACATGTGCTCAGTCGAGCAGCTGAACGGACTAGCTGAATGATAATACGCGCGCCATTGAGGTCCGGTGTCCGACGTGAACGAAGCGTGGTCTCTCGGGGGATTGTTCCGGATGGCGCGCGGTGCACTACCCGTTCGCCGCGCGTTCCGGCGCATTGGCCGCGTTCCGGTGCATCGGCAATGAAGCTCTGGTGGTCCGAGTGTGGTCGGGGGAATGGGCGTAGGCTTAAGGGCCAATTTAAGACACTTATACCGTTGTATGTAATATGCCTGCTTCGGTGAGCCGCCGTCGGAGGCCGCCGTCGGAGGCCGCCGTCGGAGGCCGCCGTCGGAGGCCGCCGTCTGCCGTGCTCCGGGCTGATCGTGCCTCCCAGCGGTCGTACGACGGTCGTACGGTGAACGGGTGAGCCTGTTCGACGCCGATCTCTCCGATGGTGCCGGGGCTGGTGCCGGGGCTGGTGCCGGGGCGTCCGACGCGTCGGAGGCCGGGACGGCGTCCCGCTCCGCCTCGGGGTTCGCCGCTCTCCGGGATCGGCGTGGCGGCGGTCCGGGGGTGGACCGCGCGGCTCCGCTCGCCGCCCGGCTGCGGCCACGGACCCTGGACGAGGTCGTGGGCCAGCGGCATCTACTCGGGCCGGGAAGCCCGCTGCGCCGGCTGGTCGAGGGGGGCGCAACCACCTCGGTCGTGCTGTGGGGACCGCCCGGCACCGGCAAGACCACGCTGGCGCACATCGTGTCGAGGGCGACCGGGCGACGCTTTCGGGAGTTGTCCGCGGTCACCGCCGGCGTGAAGGATGTCCGCGCCGTCATCGACGAGGCTCGCGAGACGCTGTCAACGTCCGGTGCGCGCACGGTGCTGTTCATCGACGAGGTGCACCGGTTCACCCGGACGCAGCAGGACGCGCTGCTGCCCTCGGTCGAGCGCGGCTGGGTCACTCTGGTCGCCGCCACCACCGAGAACCCCTTCTTCTCCGTGGTCAGCCCCCTGCTGTCCCGGTCGTTGCTGCTGACGCTGGAGCCGCTGACCGACGACGACATCCGCGGGGTGCTGACCCGGGCGCTGCGCGACCCGCGTGGGTACGACGGGCGGCTGTCGGTGTCCGACGAGGCCCGCGAGCACGTGGTCCGCCTTGCCGGAGGTGACGCCCGCCGGGCCCTCACCACCCTGGAGGCCGGGGCCGAGGCGCTGCTCGAAGCCCATGAGTGCGAGTCCGGACCGGGTGGGAAGGCCGGAGCGGGTGCCGATGCCGGGGCAGACGCCGAGGCGTTCGTCAACCCGCGGCCACGGCTCGATCTCGACCTGCTGGAGCGGGCCGTCAACCGAGCCGCAGTGCGCTACGACCGGTCCGGGGACCAGCACTACGACGTGATCAGTGCCTTCATCAAGTCGATGCGGGGCGGCGACGTCGACGCGGCCCTCCACTACCTCGCGCGGATGCTGGAGGCCGGCGAGGATCCCCGGTTCGTCGCCCGGAGGATGATCATCCTTGCCAGTGAGGATATTGGCATGGCCGATCCGGGCGCGCTCGGTGTCGCGGTCGCGGCCAGCCAGGCGCTGGAGTTCGTTGGCCTGCCCGAGGCCCGCCTGGCGCTCGCGCAGGCGGTCATCCACCTGGCGCTGGCGCCCAAGTCGAACGCGGTGATCCGGGCGATCGACGCCGCCACCTCGGATGTTCGTGCCGGGCGGGCCGGACCGGTGCCCGCGCATCTGCGCGACGCCCACTACCGCGGCGCGCGGCGGGTCGGCCACGGCGCGGGCTACCGGTACCCGCACGAGGCCCCCGGCAACGTCGTGCGTCAGCAGTACCCGCCGGACGGGCTGACCTCGACCGACTACTACCAGCCGAGCGGTAACGGCTTCGAGCGCCGCGCGGCCGATCGGGTCCATGAGCTGCGTGGCGTCGTGCGCGGTGACCCACCGCCGTCCCCGGGCTCGTCCCCACCGCCCTCCCCACCGCCCTCCTCGCCGTCCTGACTCCTCTCGTGGGGGCTACCCGTGGCCCCGGTAGCCGTCTCGGTAAGGTCACTCCAGGAGCGTCGGCTGGGTGGCGCCCGCGGCACGGCGGATCGAATCGGGTGGGGTGGGACCGGCCCAACGACGATGGAGGCAGGAGCACATATGTCCGGTGGTGCGGTCGCGGGCCTGATCGCGTCGGGCGCGTTCGCGGTGCTCGTCCTCTTCGGCTGTTACGTCCTGCTCAAGCTCGGTAAGATCTTCGATGAGGCCGCGGCCCGGGTACGTCAGACCGGTCTCGCCCTCGACGAGGGAACCGCCCGGGTCAGGCAGGCCGGCGCGACGGTCGACGAGGTCAATCTGGCGCTCTCGCATGTCAACAAGGAACTCGACCGGGTCGACGCGATCACGGCGAACGTGCAGTCGATCACGACCAACGTCTCCTCGCTGACGTCGTTGTTCGCGGCGACGCTCGGCGGCCCGATGGTGCGCGTCGCGGCGTTCAGCTACGGCGTGCGCAAGGCGGCGGCCAAGCGGACCCGCTCGGAGGTCGAGTCCCGGGTGACGGCCCAGATGAAGGCCGAGAAGGCGGCGCGGCGGCCGGCCGGGCGCGGCGGCCCGCAGCCCGCGGGCGAGAAGACCCCGTCGGTGTCCACGGCCGCCGGCGCGGCGGGCGGGCGTCGGGGAGGCCGGTAGATGTCGAGGATCTTCTATCTCGCTTTCGGGGCGGCGGCCGGCGTCGTGGTGGTGCGCCAGGTGGCTAAGGCCGCAGCCTCCCTGACACCGACGAGTCTGGCCGGCTCTCTCGTACAGTCGGTACAGGAGTTCCTCGCGGACGTGCGCGAGGCCGCGGCCGAGCGGGAGGAGGAGATCCGTGTCGCGCTCGGCCTCGACGGTGATCCGGACGAAGCGGATCGAGGCGACGAAGCGGATCGAGGCGACGCGGTCGGGGCTGCCCCGCCCCGGGACACCGCGGCGCGGGTCGCCGGCTCCGGCGCGCCGCGTTACCCCGCTGACCTCGACGACGCCGAACGCACGATGCGGCTCGTCCCCGGCGCCCGGCGGCCCTGAGGACTCCCTTGCCCGCGGGCCGGGGGCACCCGCCCTCACCGCAGCCCGGAAGGCGCGCCCGACCACAGCACGCCACCCCGGGATGTCGAACCTCTTCCCACGAGTCTGGACGACGTGAACCCGATGGACACGGCCGAGATCCGTAGCCGCTTTCTCAACCACTTCGCCCGGCGCGGGCACACCGTCGTCCCGAGCGCCTCACTGGTGGCCCAGGATCCGACGTTGCTGCTGGTCAACGCCGGCATGGTGCCTTTCAAGCCCTATTTTCTCGGGGATCTCCCGGCGCCGTGGCCGCGGGCGGCCAGCGTGCAGAAATGTGTCCGGACGGTCGACATCGAGAATGTCGGGCACACCGCGCGGCACGCCTCCTTCTTCCAGATGTGCGGCAACTTCTCGTTCGGCGACTATTTCAAGGCCGAGGCGATCCCGTTCGCCTTCGAGCTGCTCACCGAAGGGTTCGGCTTCAAGGCCGACGACCTGTGGGCGACGGTCTACCTCGACGACGACGAGGCCGAGGGGATCTGGCGCAAGCTGCTGCCCGCCGAGCGCATCCAGCGCCGCGGCAAGGAGGACAACTTCTGGTCGATGGGCGTGCCCGGGCCGTGCGGGCCGTGCAGCGAGATCTACTTCGACCGCGGCTGCGCCTATGGCCGTGAGGGCGGTCCGATCGCGGACGAGGAGCGCTACCTCGAGGTCTGGAACCTCGTCTTCATGCAGTACGAGCGGGGCGAGGGCGCCGGGTACGACTATCCGATCGAGCGTGAGTTGCCGGCCCGCAACATCGACACCGGGATGGGCCTGGAGCGGATGGCGACCATCCTCCAGGGTGTCGACAACCTCTACGAGATCGACATCTCCCGGCCGGTGCTCGACGCCGCCGGCCGGCTGACCGGGCGGCGCTACGGCGCGGACCCCGCCGATGACGTGCGGTTGCGAGTGATCGCCGATCACACCCGCACCGCCGCGATGCTGATCTCCGACGGCGTCGTCCCCTCCAACGAGGGGCGCGGCTACGTGCTGCGCCGCATGCTGCGCCGGGCGATCCGTAACGCCCGGTTGCTCGGTGCCCACGAGCCGGTGATGAGCGAGCTGTTCGCGGTCGTCGGGTCGGCGATGGGGACGATCTACCCCGAACTGCTCGACAATGCCGAGACGATCACCGGGGTCGCCGTCGCGGAGGAGCAGGCGTTCGCCGAGACGCTGCGCACCGGTACCACGATCTTCGACACCGCGGCGCGCCAGGCCCGATCCCTGGGCTCGACCACGCTGGGCGGCGAGGCGGCCTTCAAGCTGCACGACACCTACGGCTTCCCGATCGACCTGACACTGGAGATGGCCGCTGAGGCGGGCCTTTCCGTTGACGAGGCGGGTTTCCGCCGGCTGATGGACCGCCAGCGGCAGGCCGCGAAGGCGGACCGGGCCGCGCGGCGGATCGGCAACGTCGACCTGTCCGCGTTCCGGCCGATCCTGGCCCGTTCCGGCCCGACGACCTTCACCGGGTACGAGGAGCTCAGCCGGACCTCCGGCGTGGTGGGCCTCGTCGGCATCGCCGACGGCGCGGGGCTGGCGGCGGCGGGGGAGGACACCGAGGTCGGGGTCGTGCTCGACGCGACCCCCTTCTACGCCGAGAGCGGCGGCCAGGAGCCCGACCTCGGTCGGCTGCGTTTCGACGGCGGCGAGGTCGAGGTGCTCGACGTCCAGCGGCCCGTGCCCGACCTGGTCCTGCACCGGGTGCGGGTGCTCGGCGGCGAGCTGCGGCTCGGCGTGGAGGTGTTCGCGGAGGTGGATGCCGATCGTCGCCGCGCGGTGTCCCGGTCGCACACCGCCACCCATCTCGTGCACACCGCGTTCCGTCGCGCGCTGGGCGAGGGCGCGACCCAGGCCGGTTCGCTGAACTCCCCGGGCCGGCTGCGGTTCGACTTCCACGCCCTCGGCGCGGTGCCGCCGTCGGTGCTCGCCGACGTCGAGGACGAGATCAACGAGGTTGCCCTGCGTGACCTGCCGGTGCGGGCTTTCGTAACCACGCAGGAGGAGGCCCGCCGGCTCGGCGCGATGGCGCTGTTCGGCGAGAAGTACGGCGACGCCGTGCGGGTCGTCGACGTGGGCGACTACGCCCGCGAGCTGTGCGGTGGCACGCACGTCGCGAGCTCCGCGCAGCTCGGCGCGGTGAAGCTGCTGTCGGAGGCGTCGATCTCCGCGGGCACCCGCCGAGTCGAGGGGCTGGTCGGCCTCGACGCCTTCCGCTACCTGGCGCGCGAGCATCTCCTGGTGTCGCAGCTGTCCACCGCGCTGAAGGCCCGTCCGGATGAGCTGGTGGACCGGGTCACCGACATCGTCGGCCGGCTGCGCGACGCCGAGCGGGAGCTGGAACGACTGCGGGCCGCCGCGGTACTCGCCGGGGCCGGGGCGCTGGCCGAGGGTGCCGAGGAGGTGGCTGGCGTCGCCGTGGTCACCGCCGAGGTGCCCGCCGGCACCGCCCCCGACGACGTGCGGCTGCTGGCGCTGGACGTGCGTGGGCGGCTGGCGGGGCGGCCCGCCGTCGTCGCCGTGGCCAAGGCCGACGGGTCGTCGATCGTCGTGGTGACCGACGACGCCGCGCGCGGCCGGGGGCTGCGCGCCGGTGACCTGGTGCGGCAGTCCTGGGCGAGCCTGGGTGGCAAGGGTGGCGGCAAGCCGGACGTGGCCCAGGGCGGCGGGGGGAACCCACAGCTGGTGCCGGCGGTGTTCGCCAGGCTGCGGGGGCTGGTGGCCGAGCACGCCTCGCGGTGAGCGGCTCGGGCTCCCGGCCCGGGGATTCTCGGCCCGGGGATTCTCGGCCCGGGGTGCGGATCGGGGTCGATGTCGGCTCGGTGCGGGTCGGGGTCGCCGCGAGCGACCCGGGCGGCGTGCTCGCGGTTCCGGTGACTACCCTGGCCAGGGACAGACGGGGTAATGCGGACATAGATCAGCTCGTCCTCATCGTCCGGGAGCGGCAGGCTGTAGAGGTCGTGGTCGGCCTGCCCAGACAGATGTCCGGGCAGGAAGGCCGGGCGGTCCGGCTGGTGCGGCAGTACGCCGAGGTACTCGCCGAGCGGATCGCACCCGTCCCCGTGCGTTTTGTGGACGAGCGGCTCACCACGGTTGCGGCTCATCGCAGGATGGCCGAGCGTGGCGTTCGTTCGCGTGCCCGCCGGAGTCTCGTGGATCAGGAGGCAGCCGTGCAGATCCTGCAGCACGACCTGGACAGCCGCCGGGGGAGCGCCGCGCCCGGCGTGATCGGGTGTGCCGCCCCGGCCGCGGGTCCGGACGGCGTGGTCCGGGCTCCGAGAGACGGCCCCCGGGCTCCGGACGGTGTTGTCCCGCCGTCGGACGAGAGGTGACCGGCGGCGACCTCGACGAGATGCTCGACGAGGACCCCTACTCGCGTCGCCGTCGGGCCCGCCAGCGCGGTGATCGTTACTCGGATGAACACTACGCCGATGATCAGTACCCGGACGACCGTGCCGGGGTCGACTGGGACCACCGCGCCTGGGACGACGGCGGCGGCTGGGACGAGCCCGGTCCCGACGGCGGCCGGCGCGGTCGCGCGCTGCCGAAGCTCATCGCGGTGCTTGTCGTGGTCGCCGCCCTGCTGGGACTGGGGATCTACGGGGTGGGGAAGGTCGTCGGGCACATCTCGGCTGGCGAGCCCGCCGACTACTCCGGCTCCGGCGAGGGCATCGCGATGGTCCAGATCCCGGCCGGGGCGAGTACCCGGGAGATCGCCGGGGAGCTGCACGACGCGAACGTGACCGCGAGTGTCGCCGCGTTCGTCAAGGCCGCCACCGCGAATCCGAAGTCGCTGGGCATCCAGCCGGGCACCTACCGTCTGCACACCAGGATGAGCGCCGCCGCGGCGCTCGAGGCCCTGCTCGACCCTGCCTCGTCCGCGCCGTTCAAGTTCGTCATCAAAGAGGGCATGACCGTCCGTGAGGTCCTCACGGCACTGCATGAACGCCTCCCGGGCACGTCGATGGCGGACCTGGAGGCGATCGCGAAGAACCCCGCCCAGCTGGGCCTGCCGTCCTACGCGCCGCCGAACCTGCTGGAAGGCTATCTCTTCCCGTCTACCTACGACCTCGTGCCCGGGGCCACGCCCGAGCAGTTGCTGCGTTCCTTCGTCGACCGCTTCAAGCGGGAGACCGCGGCGATCGATCTGGAGGGCAGGGCCGCCGCGCTCGGGGTCCCGCCGAAGGACATCGTCACCATCGCCTCGATCATCGAGAAGGAGGTGGCCAACCGCGACGAGGGTCCGAAGGTGGCCCGGGTGATCTACAATCGGCTCAGGGACACATCGGGAAGATTTGGCCGGCTCGACATGGACTCGACCACCCGCTACGCCACGGACGGGTACGAGGGGCCGTTGACCAAGGAACAACTCGCCCAGAACAACCCGTACAACACGCGGGCCGTGAAAGGGTTGCCGCCGGGCGCAATCTCCAACCCCGGCGTCTGGGCGCTGCGGTCGGCACTGGAACCGGCCGACGGATCGTGGTTCTATTTCGTCTCCATGCCGCAGAGCAAGGTGACGGTCTTCGCCACCACGGAGCGGGAGTGGGAGCAGGCAGAGGCCCAGTACCGGCGTGAAGGAGGTCGTGAGTAGTGCGAGGGAAGCCGCGAGCATGAGGCCCGCAAGCATGAGGAGGGCCCGGTAGTGCCGGAGATCGTTCCCGCCGGCACTACCCCGGCCCGCCGTCGGCCCCCTGAGTGCCGTCGTCGGCCCATGGAACCGCCGGCGACCGTCGCGGCCACCGCGCCGCCGTCGGGCCCCACCCGCGCCGCCGTGCTCGGGGCACCGGTGGACCATTCGCTCTCCCCGCTGCTGCATGCCGCCGCCTACGCCAAGCTCGGTCTCGCGGTGACGTACACCGCCGTGCACTGCGACGAGACCGGGCTCGCCGCGATGCTCACCCGGGTCCGCACGGATCCGGGCTGGGTCGGGCTGTCCCTGACCATGCCGCTCAAGACCGTCGCGCTCGACCTGCTCGACGAGGTGGACGCGACGGCGGCGGTCATCGGCGCCGTCAACACGGTCGTCGTCGGGCCCGCCGGCCGGTTGCGTGGCTACAACACCGACGTGGACGGCATCGGCATGGCGCTGCGCCGGGTGATGCGCGGCGCGGTCCCAGGCCAGCCGCTCGTACTCGGTGCCGGTGGCACGGCCCGCGCCGCGGTCGCGGCGGTCGCCGCGGCGGGCTGCACCCGCCTCGGCGTCGTCGCCCGCCGGCCCGCCGCCGTGGCGGAGGTGGCGGAGATCGGGTCGCGGCTGGGCGTCGAGGTCACCGCGCTGCCCTGGGAGCTGCTGGCCGCGGGCCTGCCTGCCGGTCCGGATCTGGTCATCTCCACCACGCCCGCCGGCGCGACCGACGGGCTCGCCACCGGACCGTGGCCGCCAGCCTGCCAGCTCGTAGAACTGCTCTATCATCCCTGGCCCACGGCGCTGGCCGCCGCGGCCTACCGGGCCGGTGCCCGGGTCGCAGGTGGCCTGGAGATCCTCGCCGCCCAGGCCGTGGGGCAGGTCGAGCACTTCACCGGGCAGGTGGTTCCCACCAGCGTTCTGCTGGCCGCGGGTCAGGCCGCGCTGGACGAGCGGACGCGGGGGAACAGGCCCCCGGCGGTGGAGGTCGGCGTGCCGGGCGGCCACGGTCTCGCGGGGAGCGGTCCCCGCGGCCGCGGTGGACCTGCCGGCGGATAGCGGTGCCGGGAGTGGTGCCGGGCGGCGCGCTCAGCACGTTGATCGCCCTTCCTGCGCTCGCCGCCCTGCCGTTCGGTCGCCGGATCGTGGCCGGCGTGCCGGCGCTGCCCGGGCAGGCCCCGCACCGGGAGGCGCCCGGGGCGGCGGCGCTCGGTGCCGTGACGGTGCTGGTCGCCGCGGCCGTGACCGTCGCCCTGCACGATCATCCGAGCTGGTTGCCGGCCTATGTGTATCTGGCGGTCGTCGGGGTCTGGCTGGCCGTGATCGATCTTCGGGTGCACCGCCTGCCCGACCATCTGGTACTGCCGTCCTATCCGGTGCTCGCCGGGCTGTTCGGCCTCGCCGCGCTGCTCACCGGCGAGCCCGGCCGTCTGCTGCGCGCCGGGATGGCCGCGGCTGCCGTCTGGGTGATCTTCCTGGGGGTGCATTGCCTGCCGAGGGCGGGGCTCGGGCGCGGGGACGTCAAGGTGTCCGGCCTGCTGGGCGGTGCGCTGGGCTGGCTCGGCTGGCCGAGTGTGGTGTTCGGGCTGTTCGCCGGCATCGTCCTCGGGGGGCTCTGGGCGAGCGCGCTGCTCGTGGCGGGCCGGGTCGGCCGGCATGACCGCATCGCCTACGGTCCCTTTCTGCTCGCCGGGACGCTGCTCGCCGTCCTCGGTCGCGCCGGCTGATCTCGTTTGTCCTACTTGATACTGATAGTTCCGTTTGATTCCGGTTGTCCTGCCTGAGCGCGGTCGTGACAGGGGCGGTGAGCGTGAAAGACTGGGGTCATGGTGCGTTGGCTGACGGCGGGGGAGTCCCATGGTCCCGCCCTGGTGGCGACGGTCGAGGGGCTGCCCGCCGGGATCCGGATGACCAGTTCCGACATCTCCGCCGAGCTGGCCCGCCGCCGGCTCGGGCACGGTCGCGGCGCGCGGATGAGCTTCGAGCGTGACGAGGTCGAGCTGCTCGGTGGAGTCCGCCACGGCGTCACCCTCGGCGGCCCGGTCAGCGTGGTCGTCCGCAACACCGAGTGGCCCAAGTGGGAGCGGGTCATGTCGCCCGACCCGGTCGATCCGGCGGCGCTGGCGGGCCTGGGCCGCGCAGCCCCGCTGACCCGGCCCCGGCCCGGCCACGCCGATCTCGCCGGCATGCAGAAGTACGGGTTCGACGACGCCCGGCCCGTGCTGGAGCGCGCCAGCGCCCGGGAGACCGCCGCGCGGGTCGCGCTCGGCACCGCGGCCAAGGCACTGCTGCGGCAGGCCTACGGCATCGAGGTGATCTCGCATGTCGTCGCGATCGGCGCGGTCGAGGTGCCCCCGGGGGTGCCCGCCCCGACGTCGCTGGCGGCGGTGGACGCGGACCCGGTCCGCTGTGCCGACCAAGCGACCAGCGTGCGGATGGTCGCCGAGATCGACGTGGCCCACGCCGACGCGGACACCCTCGGCGGCATCGTCGAGGTGCTGGCGTACGGCTGCCCGCCCGGGCTCGGCAGCTACGTGCACGGCGACCGGCGCATCGACGCCCGGATCGCGGGCGAGCTGATGGGCATTCAGGCGATCAAGGGCGTCGAGTTCGGGGACGGTTTCACCACCGCGCGGCGGCGGGGTTCCGGGGCGCACGACGAGATCGAGCCGGCCGGTGCCGGCAGCCGGCGGGTGCGGCGGGCGACTGACCGGGCCGGCGGGGTCGAGGGCGGCATGACCACGGGCGAGCCGTTGCGCGTGCGGGTGGCGATGAAGCCGATCTCCTCGCTGACCAGGCCGTTGTCCACGGTGGACGTGTCCACCGGCGAGGCGGCGGTCGCGATCAACCAGCGGTCCGACGTGTGCGCGGTGCCCGCGGCCGGGGTGGTGACGGAGGCGATGGTCGCCCTCGTGCTCGCCGACGCGGCGCTGGAGAAGTTCGGGGGGGACTCGGTGGAGGAGACCCGGCGTAATTACGAGGGGTACCTGAAGTCCCTGGTCATCCGCTGATCGGCGGCGGGAATCGGCAGGCGGCGAAGACAGAGGATCATCGTGGGGGAGCCGGCGACGGACGCGTGGACGGGGCCGATGGCCTGGACGGGGCCGATGGTGGTGCTGGTCGGAGCGCCCGGAGCGGGGAAGACGACGGTGGGCACCCAGCTGGCGCGGCGGTGGGGGGTGGGTTTCCGCGACACCGACGCCGACATCGAGGCGGCGCTCGGCACCACCGTTGCGGACATCTTTCTCGATCATGGTGAGGAGTACTTCCGGCTGGCCGAGCGCCGGGCAGTGGCGGCCGCGCTCGCGGATCACCGGGGGGTCCTGGCCCTTGGCGGGGGAGCGGTGCTCGACGCCGAGACCCGGACCCTGCTGGCCGGGCACCGGGTCGTCTATCTTGAGGTGGGAGTTTCCGACGCGGTGCGGCGGGTGGGCCTCGCCCGGGACCGTCCACTGCTGGTCGAGGGGCCCCGCACGCGGCTCGCCGCCCTGCTCAGGGCGCGCCGGCCGCTCTACGCCGAGGTGGCGACGGTGGTCATCGACACCGCGGGGCACGAGCCGGACGAGGTGACCGACCTGCTGGCGGCGGCCCTGGGCCCGCTGCTCGCGGCGGGCAGCGAACCGGACGAGGCGGCGGACGCCGCGGGGGGCAAACGGTGAGTATGCAGGTGAAGGCCTCCGACATCGTGCGGATCCCGGTACGGCCGGGCGGCGGGCGTCCCTACGACGTCGTGCTCGGGGTGGGCCTGCTCGGCGAGCTCGCCGAGACCGTCGTCGGGCGGACCCGCGCCGCGGTGATCCATCCCGGGGCGTTGCGGGCCACCGCGGACGCCGTCGTCGCCGACCTGCGGGAGAACGCGGGCGTGGAGGCGCACGCCATCGAGGTGCCCGACGGCGAGGAGGCCAAGCAGCTGCGGATCGCCGGCTTCTGCTGGGACGTGCTCGGCCGGATCGGCTTCACCCGGGACGACATGGTGATCGGCCTCGGCGGCGGCACCGTGACAGACCTGGCCGGGTTCGTCGCCGCGAGCTGGCTGCGCGGGGTGGACGTCGTCCAGGTGCCGACCACCGTGCTCGGCATGGTCGACGCGGCGGTCGGCGGGAAGACCGGCATCGACATCGACGCGGGCAAGAACCTGGTCGGGGCCTTCCACCAGCCGCTCGGCGTGCTGTGCGATCTGGCGGCGCTGGAGTCTCTGCCGGCCGTCGAGGTACGCGCCGGGCTCGCCGAGGTCGTCAAGACCGGTTTCATCGCCGACGCGGCGATCCTCGATCTGCTCGACGCCGATCCGACCGGCGCCGCGCATCTGCCCGAGCTGATCGAGCGGTCCATCCGGGTCAAGGCCGAGGTGGTCTCCGGCGATCCGCGGGAGGACGGCCGGCGGGAGATCCTCAACTATGGTCACACCCTCGGTCATGCCATCGAGAAGGTCGAGCACTTCAGCTGGCGGCACGGCGCGGCGATCTCGGTGGGCATGGTGTTCGCGGCGGAGCTGTCCCGGCTCGTCGTCGGCCTCGACGACGCCACCGCCGACCGGCACCGTGAGCTGCTGACCCGCATCGGCCTGCCGGTGACCTACCGGGACGACCGGTGGGCGGCGCTGCTCGACGCGATGCGGGTCGACAAGAAGGCGCGGGGACGGCGGATGCGTTTCGTCGGCCTCGAGGCGCAGGGCCGCACCGTCATCCTGGACAATCCGGACGCTGGCCTGCTGATCGCGGCGTTCACCACTGTCGCCGAGGGTCGGTAGACTCGTCGCGGCGGTTTGTAGGATCGCCGCCACGTCCGCGCCCGGTGTCCGCGCCCGGTGCGTTCGCCCGGTGGCGGGGTCCGGAAGCGGCCTGAGGATGGAAGCGGCCTGGGGATGGCCTGGGGAGCCTGGGGATGGCCTGGGGAGAGAGCACCGCGGTCCTCGCACGAGGGTCCGGGGAACGACCACACCCGCCGTCGGCGTACGGCGATGGAAACGGAGAACGCGCGCAGTGGCGACCACCAACGACCTGAAGAACGGCATGACGCTCGACATCGACGGGGTGTTGTGGAACGTCGTCGGCTTCCAGCACGTCAAGCCGGGTAAGGGTGGGGCGTTCGTCCGCACGACCCTGAAGAACGTGCTCACCGGGAAGGTCGTCGACCGCACCTTCAACGCCGGGGTCAAGGTTGACGTCGCGACCGTCGACCGCCGCGAGATGACCTACCTCTACCGGGACGGTGCCGATTTCGTCTTCATGGACAGCGAGTCCTACGATCAGATCCCGATCCCGCCGGATGTCGTCGGTGGGACGGCCGACTACATGCTGGAAAACACCGTGGCCACCGTCGCGCTACATGACGGCGCCCCGCTCTATGTCGAACTGCCGGCCAGCGTCGAGCTGACCATTTCGCAGACCGACCCGGGGGTGCAGGGCGATCGCTCGACCGGCGGGACGAAGCCGGCCACCCTGGAGACGGGCGCCACCATCAACGTGCCGCTGTTCATCACCAGCGGGGAAAAGGTCAAGGTCGACACGCGTGACGGCCGGTACCTGGGCCGGGTGACGAGCTGAGCGCCAGGTCCAAGGCCCGTAAACGGGCGCTGGACATCCTCTACGAAGCGGACGTGCGCGCGAGCGCCGTGCCGGAGATCCTCGCCGCCCGGCTGGCCCAGTCCGATCCACCGGTGTCGGAATACGCCGTCGAGCTGGTCGAGGGGGTCGTCGAGCGCCGCGGGGAGATCGACGAGCGGATCGCCCGGTACGCCGAGGGTTGGACGTTGGAGCGGATGCCGCCGGTCGACCGCAACATTCTGCGGATTGCCGTGCTGGAACTGCTCTGGCGTCCCGACGTCCCGGATCGGGTCGCCATCGACGAAGCCGTGGAACTGGCGAAGAACCTCTCCACCCACCGGTCGCCGGCGTTTGTCAACGGGCTGCTCGCGAGTCTGGTCGAGGGAAAGGGCCTGGCCACCCCGGCCGAGTCGACCGGACGGGGATCGGCGGTGGATTCAATTCCCGGCCAGCCGTCGTAGCGGCGGTCCACCGGGGTTGCCCGGTTGCCGGGAGGGAACCGGGATCGGCGTTCCCGGTACGTCGCCCAGGCGACGTACCGGGTCCTTCCCCGGATACGTGTGCCGCGGGTGGCGCGGATGCGAGCCGGCGGATTGTGGTACCGGTATCGCGGTACCGGTACCGCGATACCGGAGCGAGGCTAGACGTCGGTCGCCGCGGCGTCCGCGCCCTGCTCCGGAGACAGCACGCCCCAAGAGACGAGCTGCTCGGTGAGCTTGCTCGGCGAGGTGTCGTAGATCACCGCGAGCGAGCGCAGGTCCTCGTACCGGATCGAGAGCACCCGGCCGTTGTAGTCGCCGCGCTGGCTCTGAATGGTCGCCGCGTACCGGGCGAGCGGACCACCCTGCTCCTTGGGAACCTGGGAGAGACGCTCGAGGTCGAGAACGATCCGAGGAGACTGCTCCAGCGGAGCGACGGTGGAACCCTCGGGAAGAAGCTCCCCCACCGGAACGCCGTAGAACTCCGCGAGCTCGGAGAGGCGCTGCACGGTGACGGCGCGGTCCCCACGTTCGTAGGAACCCACGACGACGGCTTTCCACCGACCGTGCGACTTCTCCTCGACGCCATGAAGCGAGAGCCCCTGCTGGGTGCGTATCGCGCGCAGCCGAGCACCGAGCGCCTTCGCATAGTCGGACATCGGAGTGCCCACTCCTGTCGTGGTCGATCAGTTGGAACCGGGGCTCGTGCCGCCGGCGGTTACCGATAGTAGTGCCCGCCGGGTTGACGCTCGACACCCGGGGGGTCGTGTCGCCTCTTTCTTTGTACCACTTTCTGTAGCCCTCTGGTTGCGCCCTACGCCTGAGCGGTGGGAACTTCCGGATGCCGCCACCGCTGTGGCGACGGCATCGAACCCAGTGACAAGTAGTGACAACATGATGCTGCGTGGTTGGCGCGGCAATAACGTCCCGCGCTGTCCGGACCGGTGGGCGACCCGTCGTCGCGCCGGGCGCCAGGGGCGTCGGCGTCCGGCGGCGAGATCCTCACACGTCCTGAGGGCCCTGGTAACGTCGCTGGGACCACTCCTTTAAGGACCGTCCCGTGAGGCGGGGAAGGAGGGATGCCGCGTGGCCCCGGCTGCCGCGAGCGACCCCGCATCGCGCCGTCCCGGCACCGCCCGGGCAGTACTGTCCGCAGACGACATCACCCGGATCGTCAGCCGGATGGCGCATCAGATTCTCGAGAAGACCTCCGGTGGCGCCGGGGTCGTCCTGCTCGGAGTACCCACCCGAGGGGTACCCCTTGCGCACCGGCTGGCACAGCGGGTGCAGGCCGTCGAGGGGGTGCGTCTCCCGGTTGGCTCCCTTGACCCGACCATGTACCGCGACGATCTGCGACTGCGCGGCGTGCGTCCCCTCGAGGTGACCGACATTCCCGAGGGTGGTGTCGACGGCCGCGTGGTGATCCTCGTCGACGACGTCCTCTACTCCGGGCGCACGGTGCGGGCGGCGCTGGACGCCTTGGCCGCCTACGGCCGGCCGCGTGCCGTCCAGCTCGCGGTCCTGGTCGACCGGGGCCATCGCGAGCTGCCGATCCGCGCCGACTACGTCGGGAAGAACATGCCGACCTCGCGCCGGGAGTCGGTGGCAGTCCGGCTGCGGGAGATCGACGGCGCCGACGGCGTGCTGATCCTCTCGGCCGCCGGGGGGGACGGCGCCGACGACGCGCCCCCCGGGAACCAGCCATGATCGGGGGAAGTGCCGTGTGGGGAGCACAAGCCGGGTTCGGGGGACGGGCGTGAACCGCCATCTCCTGTCGACTGAGGATCTCGACCGGGACGACGCGCTGCTGGTGCTGGACACCGCCGAACGGATGGCGCGGGTCGCCGAGGCGTCGGTGCGCAAACTGCCGACCCTGCGGGGCCGCACCGTCGTCAACCTGTTCTTCGAGGACTCCACCCGCACCCGTACGTCCTTCGAGGTAGCCGCCAAGAGACTGTCGGCCGATGTGATCAATTTTTCGGCGCGCGGGTCAAGCGTGTCGAAGGGCGAAAGTCTGAAGGACACGGCGCAGACCCTTGAGGCGATGGGTGCCGACGCCGTGGTCTGCCGGCATGCCGCGAGTGGCGCGCCGCACCGACTGGCCTCCTGGGTACGCGGCAGCGTGGTGAACGCGGGAGACGGCACTCACGAGCACCCGACCCAGGCCCTGCTCGACGCCTTCACCATGCGCCGCCGGCTCGGCCGGATCGACGGCCTCGCCGTCACCATCGTCGGCGACGTGCTGCATTCCCGGGTGGCGCGATCGAACGTGTGGCTGCTCGCCACGCTGGGCGCGACGGTGACCGTCGTGGCCCCGCCGACGTTGGTGCCCCTCGGAATCTCCTCGTGGCCGGTCGAGGTGTCGTACAACCTCGACGCCGTGCTGCCCAAGAGCGACGTGGTGATGATGCTGCGGGTCCAGCGGGAGCGGATGTCCGCGGCCTTCTTCCCGACCGAACGGGAGTACAGCCGGCGCTACGGGCTGGATGCCGACCGGGCGGAGATGTTGCCCGACCACGCCCTGGTGATGCATCCCGGCCCGATGGTACGCGGGATGGAGATCGCCTCTCGGGTCGCCGACTCCGCCCGGTCGACAGTCGTGGAACAGGTTGCGAACGGGGTGAGCGTGCGGATGGCCGTGCTGTACCTGCTGCTGGGTGGTTCCGGGGAGGTCTCATGACGACGCCCGCGGCGGAAACGTCGGAGGAAACGCCGGTGGGGAGGTCGGCGGGGACCTCCTGGGTCCTGCGGCGGGTCCGCCCGCTCGGCGGGGACCCCGTCGACGTCGTCCTCGCGGACGGGGTGGTGGCCGCCTGGCGACCGGCCGGCTCCACGCACGCCGGGGCCGGGGGACTGCCCGCCGGCACCACCGTGCTGGACACGGACGGGCTGATCCTGCTCCCCGGCCTGGTCGACCTGCACACCCACCTGCGGGAACCCGGCCGGGAG
Organism: Frankia sp. BMG5.23; assembly: GCF_000685765.2. Taxonomy (NCBI): domain Bacteria; kingdom Bacillati; phylum Actinomycetota; class Actinomycetes; order Frankiales; family Frankiaceae; genus Frankia; species Frankia sp. BMG5.23. The sequence continues at coordinate 42,161 of NZ_JDWE01000030.1, read as the reverse complement.
GACGCCGAGACGGTCGCCTCCGGCACCCGCGCCGCGGCCCTCGGTGGCTACACCACCGTGTTCGCGATGGCGAACACCAATCCGGTCGCCGACACCGCGGGGGTCGTCGAGCAGGTGTGGCGGCTCGGCCTGGACGCGGGTCACTGCGATGTCCGGCCGGTCGGCGCGGTCACCGTCGGACTTGCCGGCGAGCGGCTCGCCGAACTCGGCGCCATGGCCTCCTCCGCGGCGGGCGTGCGGGTCTTCTCCGACGACGGGCACTGCGTGTCGGACGCGCTGCTCATGCGCCGGGCGCTGGAGTACGTCAAGGCGTTCGATGGGGTGATCGCCCAGCATGCGCAGGAACCGCGGCTGACCGAGAACGCCCAGATGAACGAGGGCACGGTGGCTGCCAGGCTGGGGCTGCCGGGGTGGCCCGCGGTCGCCGAGGAGGCGATCATCGCCCGGGACGCGCTGCTGGCCGGGCACGTCGGCTCCCGACTGCACGTCTGTCACGTCTCCACCGCCGGATCGGTAGAGATCATCCGGTGGGCCAAGGCGAAGGGCTGGAACGTCACCGCCGAGGTGACCCCGCACCACCTGCTGCTCACCGACGACCTGGTCTGCTCGTTCGACCCGGTCTACAAGGTCAACCCGCCGCTGCGCACCGCCGAGGACGTCGCCGCGCTGCGCGCCGGGCTCGCCGACGGCACGATCGACTGCGTCGCCACCGACCACGCTCCGCACGCGCTGGAGGACAAGGAGACGGAGTGGGCCGCCGCGCGTCCCGGCATGCTCGGTCTCGAGACGGCGCTGTCGGTGGTCATCGAGACGATGGTCATCCCGGGCCGGCTGGACTGGGCCGGGGTCGCCGAGCGGATGGCACTGGCCCCGGCAAGGATCGGTGGCCTGCCGCGAACCGCGGCCGAGGTGTGGAGTTCCATAGCAGTGGGCGCGCCCGCGACCGTCACCCTGCTTGACCCGGCGCCGTGGCGGATGGTCGAGCCGGACGCGCTCGCCAGCCGCAGCCGCAACACGCCCTATGCGGGCCGGTCGCTGCCGGGAACGATCCGCGCCACGTTCCTGCGGGGACGGCCCACCGTGCTCGACGGGAAGATCGTATGACTGTTTCGCGCGCCGCCCTGTCGGCCGCCGGGCCCGCCGTCGCCCTGGACCGGGCGCCGGATCGCCTGGGGCTGCACCTGCTTCTCCTGCTTGGCCTGTTGCTGGTGTTCGTCGCGGCGGTCGGTTCGATGCGACGGGCGTGGCGCAACCGGGCCGAGCGTCAGGAGGAGGACCTTCCCGAGCTGCCCGTCCCGCCGGCGGAACCAGGCACGGTGTTCGCCGCTCCGCTGCGCGGGATGTACCTCGGCACCGTCGACGCCGGGCACTGGCTGGAATGGATCGCCGCCCGCGGGCTGGGCGGGCGGGCCGGCGGCTACGTCAGCGTGTACGAGACCGGGGTGCGGGTGGACCGCCCCGGCGAGGCGTTCTGGATCCCGCGCGAGGCCGTCCGCGGTGCCCGCCTGGAGCGGGCGCACGCCGGCAAGGTCTCCGCCCCCGGGCGTCTGATCGTCATCGCGTGGTCGTTCGGCGGGCACGAGTTGGAGACCGGTTTCCGCGGTGAGGACCGTGCCCGCCAGCCCAAGGTGGTGCGCGCCGTCCACGACCTGATCGGCCCCCCGCCCGCGCATCTGGCACCGGGCGACGTCACCTCGCCGCACGCGGTACCGCGGATCCGCCCGCGGATCCGGCCCCGGGCCGTCGCGCCCGGCCCCGGGCCGGTGGGCCGGTCCGGGCAGCGGCCGGGTTCCGGACAACCGACCGAGGAGATGCCGGCGATCCGGACCGGCCCTCGGCTGCGTTCCCGGGGGGAGCGGGCCCAGGCCCGCGGCGAGCGGGCGGTGCCCGCCGACCGGCGGCTCTACGCGGAGCGGTGGCGCTCGGACCAGCGACTCCCCGATCGGCGACACCAGGATGAGGGTCACCCCGACCCGCGCCGCTCCGACCCGCGCCACCCCGAGCGGCGTCATCCCGATCAGTGGCCGGCGGATCCGGAATCGGACCCCGGGTGGGTGGACCCGGAACAGCTTGATCAGTCTGACCCCGGCTGGTCGTCGGTCGACCCGTTGACCTCACCGCTCGGTGAGGTCAACAGGCTGAAGGAGGATCGGTGAGCACTCCCACCACGACGCCGACGCGAGCGGTCCTGATGCTGGAGGACGGTCGCAGCTTCGTCGGCGAGGCGTACGGGGCGATCGGCGAGACCTTCGGCGAGGCCGTGTTCTCCACCGGGATGACCGGCTACCAGGAGACGCTGAGCGATCCGTCGTTCCACGGCCAAGTCGTCATCATGACCGCCCCGCACATCGGCAACACCGGCGTCAACGACGAGGACTACGAGTCCGAGCGGATCCAGGTCGCCGGGTTCGTCGTGCGTGACCCCGCCCGGCGGGCCTCCAACTGGCGCGCCCGGGGCACGCTCGACGACGAGCTGGCCGCGGCCGGTGTGGTGGGGATCAGCGGGATCGACACCCGGGCGCTGACCCGTCACCTGCGTGAGCTCGGCTCGATGCGGTGCGGGATCAGCAGCGTGCTCGACGCCGACGCCGACGCCGACGCCGACGGTGGCCCGGTCGGCCCGGGCCCGGGTTCCGGCGCGGACGGCGAGCGGGCGGCGGCGCTCGACGCCCTGCTCGACCGGGTCCGCGCCTCCCCGGAGATGCTCGGCGCGGATCTCGCGCCCCGGGTCTCCACCCCTACCCCCTATGTGGTGGAGGCGGTGGCGGGCGCCGCGCTGTTCAAGGTCGCCGCGCTCGATCTCGGCATCAAGCGCGCGACGCCGGCCGCCATGGCCGCGCTGGGCTGCGAGGTGCATGTGCTGCCGGCCCGCACCACCGGCGAACAGCTGCTGGCGCTGGAACCGGACGGGGTGTTCCTGTCGAACGGTCCCGGCGATCCGGCGGCGGCGGACTATGCGGTTGACGCGCTGCGGACGGTGCTGCGGGCCGGTGTCCCGGTGTTCGGGATCTGTTTCGGGCACCAGCTGCTGGCCCGCGCTCTTGGCTTCGAGACGTACAAGCTCACCTACGGCCACCGCGGCGTGAACCAGCCGGTCGGGGATATGGCGACCGGGCGGATCGCGGTCACCAGCCAGAACCACGGCTTCGCCGTGCGGGCGCCGCTCACCGGGGTGACCGACACCCCGTTCGGCCGGGTGGTGGTCAGCCACCGCGGCCTCAACGACAACGTCGTCGAGGGATTGGAGTGTCTGGACGTGCCGGCCTTCAGCGTGCAGTTCCATCCGGAGGCCGCGCCGGGGCCGCATGATGCCTCCCCGTTGTTCGAGCGGTTCCGCGCTTTGATGGCGGACACCCGGGAGGGTGGCCGGGAGCGGAGTGAGCGATCTGTGCGGGAGGCCGGTCATGCCGAAGCATGAGGATCTGAGCAGCGTCCTGGTCCTCGGCTCCGGGCCGATCGTGATCGGCCAGGCGTGCGAGTTCGACTACTCGGGTACCCAGGCCTGCCGGGTGCTGCGCGCGGAGGGCCTGCGGGTCATCCTGGTCAACAGCAACCCGGCGACAATCATGACCGATCCGGAGATCGCGGACGCGACCTACGTCGAGCCGATCACCTCGGACATCGTCGCGAAGATCATCGAACGGGAGCGGCCCGACGCGATCCTGGCCACCATGGGTGGCCAGACCGCGCTGAACACCGCCGTCGCCCTGCACGACGCCGGTGTCCTGGACCGCTTCGAGGTCCGTCTGATCGGCGCGAATATCGACGCGATCCGCGCCGGGGAGGACCGTCAGGCGTTCAAGGACATCGTCGCCGCGGTCGGCGGCGAGACCGCGCGCAGCGCCATCTGCCACACCGTCGCCGAGTGCCTGACCGCCGGGGAGGAGTTCTCCTACCCGGTGGTCGTGCGACCCAGCTTCACCCTCGGCGGCGCCGGCAGCGGCTTCGCCCATGATTCCGGCGAGTTGCGCCGGATGGCGGCGGACGGACTGGCCGCGAGCCCGTCGACCGAGGTGCTGGTGGAGGAGTCGGTCCTCGGCTGGAAGGAGTACGAGCTCGAGCTGATGCGCGACCGCGCGGACAACGTGGTCGTGGTCTGCTCGATCGAGAACGTCGACCCGATGGGGGTGCACACCGGCGACTCGATCACGGTGGCGCCGGCGATGACCCTGACCGACCGCGAGTACCAGCGCATGCGGGACATGGCGATCGCGGTGATGCGGGCCGTCGGCGTCGACGCCGGCGGCTGCAACATCCAGTTCGCCGTCGACCCTGCGACGGGCCGGCAGGTGGTCATCGAGATGAACCCCCGGGTGTCGCGGTCCTCGGCGCTGGCGTCGAAGGCGACCGGCTTCCCGATCGCGAAGATCTCGGCGAAGCTCGCGCTCGGATACACCCTTGACGAGATCCCCAACGACATCACCCGCACCACGCCCGCGGCCTTCGAGCCGGCGCTGGACTACGTCGTGGTGAAGGTGCCGCGGTTCGCGTTCGAGAAGTTCCCCGGTGCCGACCCGACGCTCACGACGACGATGAAGTCCGTCGGCGAGGCGATGGGGGTTGGCCGCAGCTTCGCCGAGGCGCTGCAGAAGGCGCTGCGCTCGATGGAGGCCCCGGGCTCGGTGTTCTCCTTCGTCCCGCCCGAGGCGGACGCCGCCGACCTGCTGGAAGCCGCGCGGGTTCCCCACGACGGCCGGTTGCGTACCGTCCAGCAGGCGCTGCTTGCCGGCGCGGATCCCGACGAGGTCACCCGGGTCACCGGGATCGACCCGTGGTTCGTCGACCAGCTCGTCTTCCTCAACGAGACCGCGGCGATGATCAGCCGCAATCCGGCGGGCATCCGGCGGGCCAAGCGAGCCGGGTTCTCCGACGTCCAGCTCGCCGAGATCCTCGGCACCTCCGAGGACGTGGTCCGGGCGTTCCGCCACCGCACCGGCATCCGGCCGGTGTTCAAGACCGTCGACACCTGCGCGGCGGAGTTCGCCTCCGAGACCCCGTACCACTACTCCGCCTACGACGCCGAGACCGAGGTCGCGCCGAGCAAACGGCCGCGGGTGATCGTGCTCGGCAGCGGGCCCAACCGCATCGGCCAGGGCATCGAGTTCGACTACGCCTGTTGTCATGCGGTGATGGCGCTTTCCGACGCCGGCTATGAGACCGTCATGGTCAACTGCAACCCGGAGACGGTGTCCACCGATTACGACACCGCCGACCGGCTCTACGTCGAGCCGTTGACGGTCGAGGACGTGCTTGAGGTCGTCCACGCCGAGCAGCAGGCCGGGCCGCTCGCCGGGGTAATCGTCCAGCTCGGCGGGCAGACCCCCCTCGGCATCGCCGCGGCGCTCGCCGAGGCGGGCGTGCCCGTCGTGGGCACCCCGCCCAAGGCGATCCATCTGGCCGAGGACCGTGGGCTGTTCGGGCGTGTGCTGGCCCGGGCGGGCCTGCCCTCGCCGCCGCACGGGGTGGCGACCTCCTTCGCCGAGGCGCGCACGGTGGCCGAGCGGATCGGGTACCCGGTGCTGGTGCGGCCGTCCTACGTGCTCGGCGGGCGTGGCATGGAGATCGTCTACGACGACACGATGCTGCGCGACTACATCGATCGGGCCACCGCCATCTCCCCGGAACATCCGGTGCTCGTCGACCGGTTCCTCGACGACGCGGTGGAGATCGACGTTGACGCCCTCTACGACGGGGAGACGCTCTACCTCGCCGGGGTGATGGAGCACATCGAGGAGGCCGGGGTCCACTCGGGCGACTCGGCCTGCGCCCTGCCGCCGATCACGCTGGGCCGTTCGGAGCTCGACCGTATCCGGACGTCCACCGAGGCGATCGCGAAGGGCGTCGGGGTGCGGGGTCTGCTCAACGTCCAGTACGCCCTGCAGTCCGATGTGCTCTACGTCCTGGAGGCCAATCCCCGGGCGTCGCGGACCGTGCCGTTCGTCTCCAAGGCCACCACGGTGCCGCTGGCCAAGGCCGCCGCCCGGGTGATGCTCGGCGCGACCATCGACGAGCTGCGGGCCGAGGGCCTGCTGCCGCGCTCCGGCGACGGTGGCACCCTGCCGCTGGACTCGCACATCTCGGTCAAGGAGGCCGTGCTGCCCTTCGGGCGCTTCCGTGACGCCGGTGGCCGCGGCGTCGACACCGTCCTCGGGCCGGAGATGAAGTCGACCGGTGAGGTGATGGGCATCGACGACGGCTTCGGCACGGCGTACGCCAAGTCCCAGGCCGCCGCGTACGCCTCGCTGCCCACCTACGGCCGGGTGTTCGTCTCCGTGGCCAACCGGGACAAACGGGCGATGGTTTTTCCGATCAAGCGGCTCGCGGATCTCGGTTTCGTCGTCTACGCCACCGAGGGGACCGCGGACGTGTTGCGGCGCAACGGGGTCAAGGCGGTCGTCCTCGGCAAGCACTGGGCCCCCACCGAGGGGCTACTCGACTGTGTCGAGATGATCACATCCGGGCAGATCGACCTCGTCATCAACACCCCGTGGGGCGTCGGCCCGCGCCTGGACGGCTATGAGATCCGCACAGCCTGCGTGAGTGCCGGGGTTCCGTGCATCACCACGATCCAGGGTGCGGCGGCCTGCGTGCAGGGCGTGGAAGCGCTGGTACGGGGGGAGCTGGGGGTCCGATCGTTGCAGGAATACCACGCGGCGCTGCGGCAGGCGTGGGGCGGGGGACAACCGGGCGGCTCGCCGCCCGAATCCTCCGGCTCTGCGGCGTCTGAGTCCGCGGCGTCTGAGTCCGCGGCGTCTGAGTCCGCGGCGCCTGAGTCCGCCGTGTTCGGACCGGCGGCCAGGAGGAGCGGATGAGCGCCGGCCGGAGGAGCTCCGGCGGGAGGAGCGCGGCCGCGCCCCGCTTCACCCCGCCGCGGGGCCGGGCGCCGCTGGCGGTCGCGCTGGATGCCCCGGACGCCGCGACCGCGCTGCGCTGGGCCGCCGCGGTCGCCCCCACCGTGGCCGTGCTGAAGATCGGTCTGGAGCTGTTCTACCGGGAGGGCCCGGCAATCGTGACGGCGCTGCGCGCGGCCGGCGTGCTCGCCGGGGCCGGCGGCGCGGCGGTCGCCGCGGGCGGCACCGGGAGTGCCCCGGAGTTGTTCCTCGATCTCAAACTGCACGACATTCCCGCCACGGTCGCCGGGGGAATGCGCTCAATCACCCCGTTGGGCCCTCGTTTCGTGACCGTGCATGCGGCTGGGGGGGCGGCGATGATACGTGCGGCGATCGAGGCGGCCCCGGATGTCGAGGTAGCCGTCGTGACCGTACTCACCTCGCTGGATGTGGCGGCGCTCAGCGCGATCGGGCTCGCCGGACCCCCTTCCGACGCCGTCCGCAGGCTCGCCGTGCTTGCGGTCGAAGCCGGTGCGCGCACCCTGGTGTGCAGTCCGCGGGAGGTTCGAATGGTCCGTATGGAGCTTGGTAGCAATGTGACTCTCATCACTCCAGGCGTGCGACCGGCGGGGTCGGAAACCGGCGATCAGGCCCGAACCGCGACGCCGGAAGCTGCCCTTGTGGGGGGTTCTGACCTGGTCGTGGTGGGTCGCCCGATCACCGGTGCGCCCGACCCCGGGGTCGCCGCGAGGGCCATCGCCGCAGGTCTCAGCGCTGCCGGCAGGGCTGCTGACCTGCTGTGACGCCGATGGGACCAGGGTGTGTTCGTCCTGGTGCGGTACGAAGCGGTACGGTGGGGCCGCCGTAGACCGAAAGGGTGCGGCACGAGTGGGCCACCCCTTTCGTCCGTCAAAGCCTTCTCTTGTGCTGACAATATGTTCGCATCAGAGTGTTATGGCCAAGGCTGGACTGAGGAGTCCCTTCCTCGCTAGTTTGCGCGGCGCGATCACCGAATTGAGGAGGCGTACCCGTGCCCCTGCCGCCCCTAACGCCCGAGCAGAGGGCCGCCGCCCTCGAGAAAGCAGCGTTGGCTCGTAAGCAGCGTGCGGAACTCAAGGAGCGGTTGAAGAAGGCGGAGACCACGCTGGCCGCCGTCCTGGAACAGGCCGAGGCTGATGAGGTCGTCGGCAAGATGAAGGTTTCGGCTGTTCTTGAGTCGCTTCCCGGAGTGGGGCGCGTACGCGCCCAGAAGATCCGGGAACGGCTCGGGATCAGTCCGACCCGCCGACTGCGAGGACTCGGCGCCAAGCAGCGTGCCGCACTCCTCGAGGAGTTCGGCATGGCCTGATCCGGTGGAGTGGGAAAACCACTCCGCCAGCCCGGATCATGGTTACGGCGGGTAGCGGCGTTGACGGGAGGGTGGCGTCACTCACATTCTTCCGGCGATGTTGCCCTTCCTTCCGGTCGGATCGGGGGGCGGCATTTCTTTAACCTCCCCCGATCCGGCCGTCCCCGGGAAACCAGTCCCGTCCTCGTGTCCTCTGGGGACTGATGACCGGGTGCGCGCCGACTGACTGAGAGGTCCTATCGTGGTGCCCATGGGTCTTACAGTGCTGTCCGGGCCGTCCGGAGTCGGGAAGGACACCGTCGTCGCGGCAGTCCGGGAACGTCACCCCGAGGTCTGGGTCTCGGTCAGCGCCACCACGCGGCCACCGCGTCCGGGTGAGACTGACGGTGTCGAGTACCACTTCGTCGACGCCGAGGAGTTCGCCCGGATGGTCAAGGCCGGGGAGTTCGTCGAGCACGCGATGTTTGCCGGACACGCCTACGGCACCCCCCGCCGTCCGCTTCTCGAAAGGCTCGCCGCGGGTGTGCCCTGCCTGCTGGAGATCGAGCTGCTGGGCGCCCGGCAGGTGCGCTCGGCGATGCCACAGGCCCGTTTCGTCTTCCTCGCCCCGCCCACCTTCGACGAGCTCGTCCGTCGGCTGACCGGTCGGGGGACCGAGTCACCCGAGGTCATCGCCCGCAGGCTGGACCGGGCGCGCATCGAACTCGCGGCCGAGACGGAGTTCGACGACGTGATCGTGAACGACGACGTGCGGTCCGCGGCAGCCCGCTTGGTAGCATTGATGATCGGCTCGTAGGTCCGGCCCACCGGTCGCCCGCGCAGCCGGCATCTCCGTACAGCCCACATGCCGTACAGCCCACATGCCGTACAGCCTCCTCCGCGCAGCCCGCCCTGCCCCCGCGTAGCCTGCGCTCCGCACTGTCCGGACGGCGCAGCCGCCTTGGACGTCCCATTCCGGAAGGACATCGTGGCCGGTACCGCCGCCCATCCCGAAGGCATCACCAACCCCCCCATCGACGAGCTCCTCGAGGCGACCGACTCGAAGTACAGCCTGGTCATCTACGCGGCGAAGCGAGCTCGTCAGATCAACGCCTACTACTCGCAGCTCGGCGAGGGTCTGCTGGAGTACGTCGGCCCGCTGGTCGAGACGACCAACGCGCAGGAGAAGCCGCTGTCGATCGCGTTGCGTGAGATCAACGCCGGCCTGCTCACCCACGAGACCGTCGCCGACAGCCTCCCGCCGGTCTCCTGATGTAGGACGATGACCGAGATGCCCGATGCGGAGCGCTCCGGCACCGGGTTGTCCGACCCTCGGCGTCCCCGGGTCGTGCTCGGTGTGGCGGGCGGCATCGCCGCCTACAAGGCGGTGGAGGTGCTCCGCCGGTTCACCGAGTCCGGCCACGAGGTCCGGGTGGTGCCCACGCCGTCGGCGCTGCGGTTCGTCGGCGCGACGACTTGGGCTGCGCTGTCGGGAAACCCGGTCACCACGGACGTGTGGGACGATGCGGACGAGGTCGCCCATGTCCGGATCGGCCGCGAGGCCGACCTCGTCCTCGTCGCGCCAGCCACCGCGGACCTGATGGCCCGCGCGGCCGCCGGGCGCGCCGACGACCTGCTCACCGGCACCCTGCTGACGGCGACCTGCCCGGTCGTCTACGCGCCGGCGATGCACACCGAGATGTGGCAGCACCCGGCCACCCGGGCGAACGTGGCGACCCTGCGGGCGCGGGGAGCGGTGGTGGTTGAGCCGGCGGTGGGCCGGCTGACCGGCGCCGACTCGGGTCCGGGTCGCCTGCCAGAGCCAGCGGAGATCGCCGCGCTCGGCATGGCGGTGCTGGCCCGGGGTGCGGCCGGGGTGCGGCCCGATCTTGCCGGCCGGCATGTCCTGGTCACGGCCGGCGGCACCCGGGAGTACCTCGACCCCGTCCGGTTCCTCGGCAACGCCTCGAGCGGCCGTCAGGGGTACGCCGTGGCCAGGGCTGCCGTGGTGCGGGGAGCCTCCGTCACGGTGGTGGCGGCGAACGTCGCGCTGCCCGAGGTCGCCGGCGCCCGCACGATCCCGGTCACCTCCGCGGCGCAGCTGCGCGATCGGGTCCACGAGGTCGCGCCCTCGGCGGACGTGGTCGTCATGGCGGCCGCGGTCGCTGACTTCCGCCCCGGGGCGCCGCAGGCCTACAAGATCAAGAAGGAGTCCGCGGCCCCGGGCTCCATCCCGCTCGTGGCGAATCCCGACGTGTTGGCCGAGCTGCTGGCGAACCGCCGGCCCCGTCAGGTCCTCGTCGGTTTCGCGGCCGAGACCGGCGGTCCCGGCGGTGGGGTACTCGACCACGCCCGGGCCAAACTGGCGCGCAAGCCGGTCGACCTGCTCGTGGTCAACGAGGTCGGCGCCGGCCTCGGATTCGAGGTGGAACACAACGCCGCCGTGGTACTGGACCCCCGCGGTGGCGAGACGGCGATCGAGCACACGAGCAAGGACCTCCTCGCGCATCGGATCCTCGACCTCGTGGTCGGCCTCACGGCCGATCGGACCGATGGAACGCCCGCGGAGGCGCTACGTGTACCCCTCGCGGCACCTCGGTAAGCTTCGTCGGAATCAGCCGGATCACCCAGGGGGTTAGTCCAGTGGCGACGCGCCTGTTCACGTCCGAGTCCGTCACCGAGGGGCATCCGGACAAGATCGCCGATCAGATCAGCGACTCGATTCTCGATGCCATGATCAAGGATGACCCGAAGAGCCGGGTCGCCGTGGAGACGCTCATCACGACGGGTCAGGTCCACGTCGCCGGCGAGGTCACCACGAAGACCTACGTCGACATCGCCTCCGTCGTCCGCGAGCGCATCCTGGAGATCGGTTACGACTCCTCCAAGAAGGGCTTCGACGGCGCGTCCTGCGGCGTCAGCGTGTCGATCGGCGCGCAGTCCCCGGACATCGCCCAGGGCGTCGACACGGCGCACGAGACTCGCGTCGAGGGTTCCGCCGACGACGAGTTCGACCGGCAGGGCGCCGGCGACCAGGGCCTGATGTTCGGGTTCGCCTGCGACGAGACCCCCGAGCTCATGCCGCTGCCGATCGCGCTGGCGCACCGCCTCGCCAGGCGGCTGTCCGCGGTCCGCAAGGAGGGCCAGATCGGCTACCTGCGCCCGGACGGCAAGACCCAGGTGACCATCGAGTACGTCGACGGGAAGCCGGCCCGGCTCGACACGGTCGTCGTCTCCTCGCAGCACGCCGCCGACATCGACCTGGACACCCTGCTCGCGCCGGACATCGCCGAGTACGTCGTCGAGCCGGAGCTGGCCCTGCTCGAGATCGCCACCGAGGGTCGCCGGCTGCTGGTCAACCCGACCGGCCGGTTCGAGATCGGCGGCCCGATGGGTGACGCCGGCCTGACCGGCCGTAAGATCATCGTCGACACCTACGGCGGTTACGCCCGCCACGGCGGTGGTGCCTTCTCCGGCAAGGACCCATCCAAGGTCGACCGCTCCGCCGCGTACGCGATGCGCTGGGTCGCCAAGAACGTCGTCGCCGCGGGTCTCGCCAGCCGCTGCGAGGTCCAGGTGGCGTACGCGATCGGCAAGGCGCAGCCGGTCGGCCTGTTCGTGGAGACCTTCGGCACCGGAACCGTCCCGGACATCCAGATCCAGGACGCGGTGACGAGCGTGTTCGACCTCCGTCCCGCCGCGATCATCCGGGATCTGGACCTGCTGCGGCCGGTCTACGCCCAGACGGCCGCCTACGGCCACTTCGGTCGCCCCGAGCTCGATTTCACCTGGGAGTCCACCGCACGCGCCGAGGCTCTCCAGCGCGCCGTCAAGGGCTGACCCGACGCTCCTCCCTCGGCCCCCGTGGGATCTCCCCGGCCCCTCCCGGGGCCCCTGTCCCGCCGGTCGCTGTTCCGGCGAGGGAACGGGGATGGAGGATGTCGTAGGCGGCTGGTACGAATGCCGTCATGACCGAGCACCCCGGCACCCTCCCCGGCCTCAGCCCGTCAGAGGTCGGCCGGGCAGAGGTCGGCCGGGCAGAGGTCGGCCGGGCAGCGGCCGGCCGGGCAGCGGCCGGGCCGGGGGGTGCCCGGTCGGGGGTTTCGCGCTCCGCGGGTTCCGGTTCGCCGCGGCCGCTCGCCGCGCGGCTGCCGGTGGCGCGGGTTGCCGTCGACACTGCGCTCGCCCATCTCGACCGTCCCTTCGACTACCTCGTGCCGGCGGACCTGGCTGACCTGGCGGTGCCGGGATCCCGGGTCCGGGTCCGGTTCGCGGGCCGGCTGGTCGACGGGTTCGTGCTGGAGCGTCGCGAGAGTTCCGACCATTCCGGTCAGCTCGCGCCGCTGGCCCGGTCGATCTCGCCGGAGCCTGTGCTGTCCGAGCCCGTCGCGAAACTCGCCCGCGCGGTTGCCGATCGTTACGCCGGCACGCTGGCCGACGTCCTCCGGCTCGCCGTGCCTCCCCGCCACGGCCGGGCGGAGGCCGCCTCACCGAGGCCCGAGGTCGTTTCGCCGGGGCCTGCGGCTGTCTCACCGGGGCTTGAGGCCGTGCCGCCGGAACCCGGCGAGTGGGGCCGCTATCCCACGGGGCCGTCGCTGCTCACCGCCCTGGCGGCGGGCAGGTCACCAAGGGCGGTCTGGTGGGCCCCGCCCGGCCCCGCCTGGCCGGAGATGATCGCCGCCGCGGCCGCCGCCACGGCGGTGTCCGGTCGCGGCGTACTCGTCGTCGTACCCGATCATCGTGATGTCGACCGGGTCGAGGCGGCGATGGTCGCCGCGGTCGGTCGGGAGACCACCGTCGCACTGCGGGCCGATCTCGGCCCGGCCCGGCGATATCGCGCGTTCCTCGCGGTCAGCCGCGGACAGGCGCGGGCGGTGGTGGGTACCCGCGCGGCGATGTTCGCGCCCGTGGCCGAGCTTGGCCTGGTGGTGGTGTGGGATGACGGTGACGACCTGCATGCCGAGCCGTTGGCCCCGTACCCGCACGCCCGAGACGTCGCCGTCCTGCGCTCCCGGCTCCAGGGGTGCGCGCTCGTGATCGGCGGGTTCTGCCCGTCGACGGATGCCGAGGCGCTGGTGCGCACGGGGTGGGCGCACCCGGTGGTGCCGCCCCGGGAGCAGGTGCGCGCGCTGGCTCCCCGGGTCGAGGCCACCGGCTCCGACCTCGAACACGCCCGTGACCCCGCCGCCCGGGCGGCGAGGCTGCCCTCCCTCGCGGTGCGGACCGCCCGGGATGCGCTGGCGGCCGGTCTGCCGGTACTGGTCCAGGTGCCGAGGAGGGGATACCAGCCGTCACTGGCCTGCGCGGACTGCCGACGGCCCGCCCGGTGCCCGCACTGTCAGGGGCCGCTGGGCCGGGCGGCGGGCGGCGGTGCGCTCTCCTGCCGGTGGTGCGGCCGTCCGGTCGCCGCGGCGGTCTGGCACTGCCCGTCCTGTTCGGGCCCGCGGCTGCGCGCCTCGGTAACGGGAGATCGTCGCACGGCGGAGGAACTGGGGCGGGCCTTTCCGGGCGTTCCGGTCCGCACCTCCGGCCGGGGCGGGGTGCTCGCCACCGTGCCCGCAGAACCGGCCCTTGTCATCTCGACCCCGGGGGCGGAGCCCGTGGCGGACGGCGGCTACGGGGCGGTGCTGCTCCTCGACGGCTGGGCTCTGCTGGGCCGTCCCGACCTGCGCGCGGGGGAGGAGACTCTGCGCCGGTGGACCGCCGCCGCCGCGCTCGCCCGGCCCGCCGCTCGCGGGGGGCGGGTCATCGTCGCGGCCGATGCCGGACTAGGGCCGGTCCAGGCGCTCGTCCGTTGGGATCCCGGCACGTTCGTTGCCCGGGAAGCCGACGAGCGGGCGGAGCTGGGGTTCCCGCCGGCGACCCGGATGGCGTCCGTAGCGGGCACCGCCGCGGCGGTCGCGGAGCTGCTGGCCGCCGTCGAGCTTCCCGACGGCGCCGATGTGCTCGGGCCGGTACCGCTGCCCCCCGCACCGTCCGCGCGGGCCGTTCCCGACGGCGCGAACCAGGGCGATTCGTCTGCCGTGGGTGCCGGGCGGCGCGGCCCCGACGGCGCCACCTCCGGCCCCGAGGAGATCGAACGGGTCCTGATCCGGGTCCGGCGCGAGCGCGGTGCGGCCCTCGCGGCCTCGCTGCGATCCGCTCGCGGCGTCCTCGCGACCCGGCGAACCACCGGCCGGTTACGGATCCAGCTCGATCCCCTGATCCTCGGGTAGCGCCGGCATGGTCTGGTTCGCACCGCATGGCGTGGCCCCGCATACCACGGCCCGGGTACGCGTCATGGATCATGATCTTCGGCCGCGGGCCCGGTCCGGACCGCGGCCGTCCGCCACCTCCGAGCGTCGGCGGGGTACGGTCGTCGGCGGCGACAGGCCTGTGGACGTCAGCCCATACTCCCCGGCCGGAGAACGGCGGGATGCTCCCGGCCCGGTCGGACACCTCGGATCGATGACCCCCGGAGACGGTCACGGCGTCGGCAATGACGTCGCGACGGATCGGTGCTTCGCGTATGCGTCTTGTTTTCGCCGGTACCCCGGCGGTGGCTCTGCCCAGCCTGCGGGCGTTGATCGACAGCCCGCGCCATGACGTGGTCGCGGTTGTCACCCGGCCCGATCGGCCCTCCGGGCGGGGGCGGAAGGTGAAGCCGCCCCCCGTCCACGTCCTGGCCGACGAGGCCGGCATCCCGGTGCTCAGCCCGGACCGGCCCCGGGACCCGGAGTTCCTGGCCACGCTCGCTGGCCTCGCGCCCGACTGCTGCCCGGTGGTGGCCTACGGCGCGTTGCTACCGCCCGCGGCGCTCGCCATTCCCCGCCACGGTTGGGTGAACCTGCACTTCTCCCTGCTGCCGGCCTACCGCGGGGCGGCTCCGGTGCAGCGCACCCTGCTCGCCGGGGACGACCTGACCGGCGCGAGCGTCTTCCAGATCGAACCGGCGATGGACTCCGGTCCGGTCTACGGTGTCCTCACCGAGCGGGTTCGGCCGACGGACACCTCCGGTGACCTGCTGGACCGGCTCGCCGAGGCCGGCGCCGGGCTGCTGGTCGCGGTGATGGACGGCATCGCCGACGGGACGGTGCGGCCCGTGGCCCAGCCCGCCGAGGGGATCTCCTTCGCGCCGAAGCTGACCGCCGAGGAGGCCCGGATCGACTGGACGAAGCCGGCGATCGCGGTGGATCGGCTGGCGAGGGCCGCCACTCCCGCGCCGGGAGCCTGGACGACGTTTCGCGACCGGCGGCTCAAGATCGGTCCGGTGCGCCTCGGTGCGGTGTCCGGTCGGCCGGCCGGGCCGGTAGCGCTGCCCGCCGGGCTGCCGGCGGGGGGGCTGCCGGCGGGGCAGATCATGGTGCTCCCCGGCGGGGACGTGGCGGTCGGCACGGGCACGAGCCCGGTGCTCCTCGGTGAGGTGCGTCCCGAGGGGCGAGGCCCGATGGCGGCCGCGGCCTGGGCCCGCGGGGTCCGGATCGCCAAGGGGGAGACCCTCGGCGCGATCGGCGCGATGCCGGTCAGTGGAGGAACGTCGTGAGATCGGCCGGTTCGCCGGGCACCCGTGGGCCCCGGCCAGCGTCAAGCGTCGACCGGCCGCGGTTGCTGGCCTGGGAGGTGCTGCGGGCGGTGGACGAGCGCGGCTCCTACGCCAACCTGCTGCTGCCGTCCCTGTTGGCGGGCAGCGGGCTGTCCGCCCGGGACCGCGGGTTCGTCACGGAGCTCGCCTACGGCTCCCTGCGTGCGCAGGGCACCCTCGACGGGGTGCTCGACACGGCGACGAGTCGACCCGTCCACACCATCGACCCGCCGGTGCGCGACGCGCTGCGCCTGGGCGCCTACCAGCTGCTGCGGACCAGGGTCCCGGCCCACGCGGCCGTGGCCAGCACCGTCGAGCTGGTCCGCACGACGAGTGGCGAGCGCCCGGTCCGCTTCGCGAACGCCGTGCTGCGTCGGGTGGCCGCCCGGGTGGCCGAGACCGGCGGCGATCTCGCCACGATGCTGTCCGCACCGCGGTTCGACGTCGACCCTGTCGGTCACCTGGCGGTCGTGACGACGCATCCCCGCTGGATCGTCGAGGTCGTCGCGGAGGCCCTGGCCGGCGACCTCACGGCGACCCGCGCCGCGCTGGAGGCAGACGACGTCCGACCCGCGGTACACCTGGTCGCCCGTCCGGGCCGGGTCGACCGTGACCGGCTGCTCGCCGAGGCCGCGCAGGCAGGTCTGACCGCCCGAGTCGGCCCCTACTCGCCGTATGCGGTACGCCTCGACGGCGGGGACCCGGCGGGGTTGCCCGCCGTGGCCGCGGGCGCGGCCGCCGTGCAGGACGAGGGCAGCCAGCTCGTCACCCTGGCCCTGGCCCGCGCGGCGACGGTGGGCCGTGACCTCGGGCTGACCGTCGACCTGTGCGCGGGCCCCGGCGGGAAGGCGGCCCTGCTCGCCGCGCTGCTCGGCGGCTCCGCCCCATCGGACGGGCCGGGTCTGCCGGACAGGCCGGGTCCACCGGACAGGCCGGCCCTGATCGCGGTCGAGCCCCGGGCGACCCGGGCGGCCATGGTGGCCCGGTCCCTGGGCGACGCGGCGCGGGCCTGGACGGTGCGCGCCGACGGCCGGGCGGTGCCGCTGCGGCCCGATGGAGCCGACCGGGTGCTGGTCGACGTCCCCTGCACCGGCCTCGGAGCACTGCGGCGCCGGCCGGAGGCCCGGTGGCGGCGGACCTCGGCCGATGTGGCCGCGCTCGTCCCGCTCCAGCGTGCGCTGCTCGTCGCCGCGCTCGACCTGGTCCGCCCGGGCGGGGTGGTGGCGTACGCGACCTGTTCCCCGCACCCGGCCGAGACCGTCGAGGTGGTGCGTGGCGTGGCCGGACAACGCGCCGACACCTCCATCCTCGATGCCCGCCTGACCCTGCCGGAGGTCGACCGGCTCGGTGACGGCCCGTTCGTCCAGCTCTGGCCGCATCTCCATGGCACGGATGCGATGTTCGTCGCCCTGCTGCGCCGGGTCGACAGCTGAGGCGTCGGACCCGGGAGCCGATACCCTCGCGAAATGGCCACCGCGCAGATCTACCCCAGCCTGCTCGCCGCCGACTTCGGCCGGATCGCCGACGCGGCCCTGGCGGTCGAGGGGCAGGCCGACTGGCTGCACGTCGACGTGATGGACTACCACTTCGTCCCGAACCTGGCGTTCGCGCCGGACACGGTGACGGCCCTGCGCGCGGTGACGGATACTCCGCTTGACTGCCATCTCATGATCGACGATCCCGACCGCTGGGCGGCCGGGTACGCCGAGCGCGGCGCGGCGAACGTCACCATTCACGCCGAGGCCGTGTCCGACCTGCCCCGCACCACCAGGGCGATCCGGGCGGCCGGGGCCCGCACCGGCCTCGCTGTGAAGCCGAACACCCCGGTCGAGCACTATCTCGACGACCTGCACCGGTTCGACCTGCTGCTGCTGATGACCATCGAGCCGGGTTTCGGCGGTCAGACGTTCATGACCGAGGTGTTGCCGAAGATCGAGGCCGCCCGGCGCCTGCTCGACGCCCGTGGGCTGGACCTGTGGCTGCAGATCGACGGCGGGGTCAACGCCGGGACGATCGAGCGGGCCGCGGTGGCGGGTGTGGACGTGTTCGTCGCCGGCACGGCCGTCTTCGGGGCGGCCGATCCGGGCCAGGCCGTCGAGCGGCTGCGTGAGCAGGCGCTGCGGGCGGCGCCCCGGCTGTCCCCGCCCGCGCCACGCTCGGCGGTCGGGCCGGCGTGACCGCGTCCGGTGGCTTCACCGGCGTCCGGCGGCTTCATATGCCAGACTTGAGGCAGTACAACCAGCAGCACGCGCGCTCCGGGGTCGGTGAAATTCCGAACCGGCGGTGACAGTCCGCGACCCGTCCGCAGGTACTGGGACGGCTGACCCGGTGGAATTCCGGGACCGACGGTGAAAGTCCGGATGGGAGGACGCGCGCGGGCCGAGTGCCCGCGGTGGTCGTTGACCGCTCGCGGGCGCGTGTCGGCGTGAGCGTGCCGGCGTGGTCCCGCGTGGTTTTTCCTCGCCCAGGGTGCGGGTGCCCGGGAGCGAGGGGCACGGGTCGGATGTTTACCGGCATCGTTGAAGAACTTGGCGTGGTGACCGCGGTGGATGCGCGGTCGGAGTCGGCGGCACTCACCATCGCCTGTCAGACGGTTCTGGGTGATGTGAGTCACGGCGCGTCCATCGCCGTCAACGGTGTCTGTCTCACGGTGACTTCCTTCGCCCGCCCGGGGCTCGACGGGGGCGCCGAGACCGGTACGGCCGGCGGCCCACCCGGCCCACCCGGCACAACGGACGGCCCGTCGGCGTTCACTGCTGACGTGATGCGAGAGACGCTGGTGCGTTCCTCTCTTGGGAAGCTCGCCGTCGGTGACCGGGTGAATCTCGAACGTCCCGTCCGGCTGGCGGACCGGCTGGGAGGCCACCTGGTCCAGGGGCACGTCGACGGCGTCGGCACGGTCCTCGACCGGCAGCCCGGTGAGGGCTGGGAGTTCGTGCGCGTCGCGCTCCCCGAGGGGCTCGACCGCTACCTCGTGGCGAAGGGCTCGGTGACGGTGGACGGGGTGAGCCTGACCGTCGTCGACATCTCGCCGGCCGGTGGCGACTCACCGGCCACCTTCACGGTCAGCCTGATCCCCACCACGCTCGAACTGACCACGCTGGGTCGCCGTGCGCCGGGTTCCCTGGTCAACATCGAGGTCGACGTGCTGGCCAAGTACGTCGAGAAGCTGCATGCCGGCCCCATCGAACCGAACGGACGACACCGATGACGACATCCGCGGCCGGCGCCTCCTCGACGGCCACCCTTCCCGCCGGTGCCCTTCCCGCCGGCTACGCCGACGTGCGGTTCGCCGCCATCGAGGACGCGCTCGCCGAGATCGCCGCCGGCCGCCCGCTCGTCGTCGTCGACGACGCCGACCGGGAGAACGAGGGTGATCTGATCTTCGCGGCGGAGGCCGCGACACCCGAGCTGGTCGCGTTCATGACGCGGTACACCTCCGGTGTGATCTGCGTGCCGATGGACGCCGCCGACACCGACCGGCTCGAACTGGACCAGATGGTCCCGCACAACACGGAGCGGATGGGCACCGCGTTCACCATCACCGTGGACGCCCGCGACGGCGTCTCCACCGGGATCTCCGCCGCCGACCGGGCCCGCACCATCCGGTTGCTGGCCGACCCGCGGACCACGCCCGGCGACCTGAGCCGGCCGGGCCACATCTTCCCGCTGCGGGCCAAGGACGGCGGGGTGCTGCGCCGCCCCGGCCACACCGAGGCCGCGGTCGACCTGGCCCGGCTCGCCGGGCTGCGGCCGGCCGGTGCGATCTGCGAGATCGTGAACGACGACGGGACGATGGCCCGGCTTCCCCGGCTCGCCGAGTTCGCCCGCGAGCACGGGCTGCTGCTGATCTCCATCGCCGATCTCATCGCTTACCGTCGGCGGACCGAGAAGCAGGTGGTGCGGGTCGCGGAGGCGTCGCTTCCGACGCGTTACGGGGCGTTCCGGGCGGTCGGGTTCCGCAACATCCTCGACGGCGTCGAACACATCGCGCTGATCCGCGGCGAGCTCGGTGACGGCGCGGACGTGCTGGTCCGGGTGCACAGCGAATGCCTCACCGGGGACGTCTTCGGCTCCCGGCGCTGCGACTGCGGAACCCAGCTCGACGCGGCACTGCGCATAATCGCGACCGAGGGACGCGGAGTGGTGCTCTACATGCGGGGCCACGAGGGCCGGGGCATCGGCCTGATGCACAAGCTGCGGGCCTACCAGCTGCAGGACGCCGGCCACGACACCGTCGACGCCAACCTCGCGCTGGGTCTGCCGGCCGACGCCCGTGACTACGGCACCGGGGCCCAGATCCTGGTCGACCTCGGCGTGCGCGGCATCCGGCTGCTGTCCAACAATCCGACGAAGCGGGCCGGGCTGGAGGGCTACGGCCTGCGCATCGTCGAACTCATCGGGATGCCGGTCACCCAGACGCCGGAGAACCTGCGCTACCTGACCACCAAGCGGGACCGGATGGGACACGTCATTCCCGGTCTGCCCAGCATTCCCGGTCCGCCCGGCCTTCCGGGTCCGCCCGGCCTTCCGGGTCCACCCGGCCTGTCCGATCTGCCTAGGGCCGTGGGCGAGGACGAGCCGGCCGGCTCGCGCTGGATCCCGGGGGCGCCGAGGGCGCCGAGGGTACCCGTCACCTCCGGCTGCACGGCCGTCGCGGGCCCGGGTACGTCCGCCGGGGTCGACTGTGCCGAGGGGGAGGGTCTGTGAGCGGCCTCGGGGCTCCCGCGGAGGTGCTTCCGCCCGTCGCGGGCATGCGGTTGGCGGTGGTCGCCACCCGGTGGCACGCCGAGATCACCGATGCGCTGCTCGCTGGCGCGCTGCGCGCCGCGAAGGACGCGGGCCTCGCGGCGGCACCCGCCGTCGTGCGGGTCTCCGGTGCGGTCGAGCTTCCCGTGATCGCCGCCGCGTTGGCTGCGCGGCATGACGCCGTCGTCGCCCTCGGTGTCGTCATCCGGGGCGGCACCCCCCACTTCGACTACGTCTGTCAGTTCGTCACCGCGGGGCTCGCCCGCGTCACCCTCGACGCCCGCGTCCCCGTCGGCTTCGGCGTGCTCACCTGCGACACCGTCGAGCAGGCCCGGGACCGCGCCGGGCTGCCCGGGTCCAGCGAGGACAAGGGCCGGGAGGCGACCCTGGCCGCGCTGGACACCGCCGCGGTGCTGCGCGATCTGGAACTCGCCGGCTGAGCTCCCACGCCGTCACCGACCGAAACGTTCCGCATCAGGAGTTCACACACACGGTGCGAGGCCGATCCGTCCGCGTGACATGCTCTCGGTATGGTGTTGCCGTCACATGGCGATTCGAAGTGGATCGGGTGTGCCGGTCGTGTGTTCGCTGCTCGTGGCTCTGATTCCGGCTGTCCCGATCAGTCCGGTGCTCTTGTCGGGACGGCCGGTTACACGAGACTGTGGTCTCACGTCGTATCGGTGCCCTTGCGCTCTGGCGTCATACTTCGCGGTGGGATCGGCGGAGGTCCCGTCGGCCGGCACACATGGGGGCGGGGGTGGCGCGGATGGTAAGTCACGGTGGGAGTTGGAACGGTGACGAGGCGTCGGCGTCGACCGGCCCGGTCGGGGGGAATCCGGAGGCCGGGGAACGGGTCGCGGCCGGCCCCGGCCGGCGGGATCCCGACGCGACCGAACCGGGTGGTGGCGGGGACGCGCGCCCCATCTCGCTGCTTGGCCTACGACTGACCGAGCCTCAGGCGCCCCATAACGCGCTGGTTACCCGTCGTCCCGCCCGATCACGTCCGGGCGGGACCCGTTCGGAGCCCGCTACCGGTCGGACAGGGGGCCCCTCCGGGGGGCGCGGGAGCACGGCAGCCCCGCCGCCCACCCCCGTGCCACCGGCCCCGCCGCCCGCGCCACTGCTCCCGCCGGGCCGGAGCGCGCCCCCCGTGGGCCTTCCATTGACCGCGCCGCCCGGCCCGAGCTCCGCCTGGCCCGGTGCCTCGCTCACCGTGTCCGGCGGAGCGGGGTGGACGCCCGACCTCGCCGCCGCGACGTCGGCGGCCGGGCCGCCGGACCCGGACCCGACCGGTCCGGATCCGTACCCGGTGGACCCGTACCCGACGCCACCGGATCCACCGCCCGGTGCGCCGCCGCCCCCGGCGGTTTCCCCACCGCTCCCGGCCGTCCCGCCGCCCGGGGAGACCTGGGAGAACATCGCGGTGCTGGTCCCCGCGGCCGGGCAGCCGGTGAACCTCCCGGATGGAACGCCGGTCGTCCCCGTTTCCCGGGCCGCCACCGCGCCGCCCCCCGACGGCTCGCCCGGTGCCGGGCCCGTATCCGGGCGGCTTCCCCCGTCCGCGGCGGCTGACCCGGGTTGGCCGGTGCCGGAGGCGTGGCCCGACGCCGACTCCTTGGGCGGACCCACGGTCGGCCGACAGGCGGTCGAAACGCCTGGTCTGGAGCCAGCCTGGTCCATCCCGGTCCCCGCGAACCTGCCGGCGCGGCGGTCCGGCTTGGCCCCTTCCCTGCCCGTCCGGGCGGCGGTGGCCGCGGTGACGCCGTCCGGTGGTCGGGCGGTGGTCCCGGCCGTCGCGGGAACGGGCGGTTCGTCGGTCGCGCGGGCGCGGGCCGGTGGGCGGCGGGTGCTGGTTGGGGGATTCGGTGGCGGAGGCGGCCGGACGACGGTCGCCGCGGGTCTGGGACTGGCGATCGCGGAGCACCACGGTCATCGGGTGATGGCCGTGGACGCATCCCCGGACCAGTCCGGGCTGCTTGCGCACCGGGTCGGCCTCATGTCACCGGGCGTGGGGTTGCGGGAGCTGGCCACGGCGCGGCCACCGGTGTCCTCGTTGGAGGACGTGCGCCGGTTTGTCGCCTCCGACGGCTCCGGTGGCCTGGAGGTGCTGGCCGGACTGCGTGATCTTACCGGGCCGGGGTTGCTTCCCGAGGAGCTGGCGTGGGCACTCGACCTGCTCGGACACTGGTATCCGGTCGTCGTCGCGGACGCCCCACCGGGGTGGAGCCAGCCGGTGCCGGCCACCCTGCTGGCGCGGGCGGACCTCGTCGTGTTGACGATCCGGGCCGGCGAGACGGAGATCGCCGGTGCGGACGACGCGTTGAGCGCGTTGACCGCGGCCGGTCGGCCAGATCTCGCTGCCACCGTCATCGTGGCCGTCGTCGAGACGTATCCCTCCCGGTTGAGCCGCGGGGCGCGGCTGCGTCTCGAACATCTCGAGGACCGGGCCTACATGACGGTGCCGGTGCCGTTCGACGCGGCGCTCGCCGACAGCCGTCCGATCAGCTGGTACCGCCTGCGTCGCCGGACCAGGTTTGCCTTCCAGCGTCTCGCCGGGGCGGTCGCCACCGCCCCGCTTCCCGGGTCGCAACCGGCCACCGTGCTGGCCCGGCCCGCCATCGCAGCCCCCGGTCGGGGCCCTCAACCATGGCCCGGGCCCGTCCGGGCCATGGTGAACGCCACGGACCCGATCCGGTACCGGCCCGCCGCGCCGCCTGGGCCCTAGGCTGGCGAGAATGGCACGCGATCTGCTGACTCCGTCTGGTCAGGGCGATGACGGCCGCGCCGACGAGTCGCTCACCCGAGCGCTCGCCGCCAACCCGGTCGACCCCGCCGTTCTGACCGCCGCGCTGCGCCAGGCCCGGGTCTTCGTCGGAGTCGAGGCTCGGCTCACCGCCGCCGACGCCGTCACCGGTGCGGACAAGACCAGCGAGATGGCGCTGACGACCCTGCGCACCCCGTCCGGCGCGACCGCGCTACCGATCTTCTCCAGCGTCAGCGCGCTCACCGCCTGGCGCTCCTCGGCCCGGCCGGTTCCGGTCGCCGCGGTGGACGCCTGCACGGAGGCGGTCCGGCTGGGGCTCGGAGCGGTGGTGATCGACGTGGCCGGTCCGCGCTCGGCCAGTCTGGACGTCGGCCCGGGCGGTCCCGCGCCGGTGCCCGGCGGATCCGGCTCCGACGCGCCGTCCGGAACCCTCGACACGCCGCGCGTGACCGAAGCCGCGGACCTCGACAAGCTGAGGGTGACCGCCCTGCGCCGTCCGTCCGATCCGGATGGTCCGTTATCCCGGCGGCGGGTTCGGGAGGCGTTGCGGACCGTGACTGAGCGGGTCGAGGTGTGGCCGGCGGAACTGCTCCTCCCGGGTGCCGGCGCCCCACGCCCGGTGCTCGCCGTCGCGGTACGTCAGGGCGGAGATGCGGACGCGCGGTCCGGGGAGTTGCTTGCCCGGCGGTTGTCCCGGCTGCTCGCCACCGATCCGGCCCCGGCCCCGGCCCCGGCCCCGGCGCAGGCGCGGGAGCAGGAGCGGGCCTCGGGCCCGGCCGTGCTGCTCGTGAGCGCGCGGGAGGCCGAGGCGGTGCGCCGCCATCTGGGGCGGGGCCTGCGCCCGACGCGCCGATGGCCGGTGCGGTTCGCGAGGTGAGCGCAGCCGGCCCTTTCGGAGCGCCCGGACGATGATGTGATCGTCGTGTCGCCCGGTCTGGTGCTACGCTGGGCCGCAGACCGCCTGCCGGCTGGTTTTGTTCCGTCCGCTGGCGTTGCCGTTTCCAGGCAGCCAGGGCACGGCGCGGAGCCTGATCGGCAGGACCAAGCGGGGGTTCGCCCTCCACCCGATGTCAGCACTGATGTCGCCACCCCGGGACGTCAGCAGGTCCTCAGGCCGGAGTTCCGGCTGGGGGCCGCGGTGGCCGGGTCGCCGGTCGGCCGAGCCGTTTCCGCGGTCGTCGGCCGGGAGCCTGGTGTACCAGGCTCGGTGCTCCGCTGCGGTGAGGTCATGCCCGCGCGTCGAGCAACGGAGGAAACACATCAGCACAGAGTCCCGTATCAACGACCGGATTCGCGTCCCCGAGGTTCGCCTCGTCGGCGCGGAGGGTGAGCAGATCGGCATCGTCTCGATCGGTGAGGCCATGCGTATGGCGCAGGAGGTCGATCTCGACCTCGTCGAGGTCGCGCCGACCGCTCGTCCCCCGGTCTGCAAGCTGATGGACTACGGAAAGTTCAAGTACGAGTCCGACCAGAAGCGTCGGGAGGCTCGGAAGAACCAGGTCCAGACCGTCATCAAGGAAATGAAGCTGCGGCCGAAGATCGATCCGCACGACTACGAGACCAAGAAGGGTCACGTCGTGCGTTTCCTGCGGGCCGGCGACAAGGTCAAGATTACGATCATGTTCCGCGGTCGGGAGCAGTCCCGGCCCGAGCTCGGCATCCGCCTGCTCCAACGGCTGTCCGCCGACGTGGCCGACCTTGGTTATGTCGAGGCTCAGCCCAAGCAGGACGGCCGGAACATGACCATGGTCATGGCCCCGCACAAGGGCTCGAAGCCGCAGCGGGTGCCGGAACCGGCCGGCCACGTCTGACTCGAGGGCGGGCAGTCCGCGCGGTGGCGCCGCCACCGGTTCCGGATCTCGCCACGCCGGTTGTTCGATCACCCACGTAACCCGTCAGGATGTCAACATGCCCAAACAGAAGTCCCACAGCGGTGCGAGCAAGCGGTTCCGGGTCACCGGCTCCGGCAAGGTGCTGCGCCAGCGGGCCAACCGCCGCCACTACCTGGAGCACAAGACCAGCCGCCTCACCCGCAGACTGGATGGCGTGGTGCCGTTGACGAAGGCGGACAACCGACGCGTCAAGCGCCTGCTCGCCCGCTGACCGTGGCCCGCTGACGACTCCGGCCCCGACTGCGGCGGGCCCGCCGGTCGCGGTCGGCCCGCCGTTGGCGGCCGACTCCGGCCCGGGCCGCCGGACGCACCCGAACGAAGGAGACAGGTGCCCTCATGGCACGCGTGAAGCGGGCGGTCAACGCCCAGAAGAAGCGCCGTACGGTCCTCGAGCAGGCCAGCGGCTACCGGGGCCAGCGCTCGCGGCTCTACCGCAAGGCCAAGGAGCAGATGCTCCACTCGATGACCTACTCCTACCGGGACCGCCGCGCGCGCAAGGGCGACTTCCGGCAGCTGTGGATCACTCGGATCAACGCGGCGGCGCGGGCGAACGGTCTGACCTACAACCGCTTCGTGCAGGGTCTGAAGCTGTCCGGCGTCGAAGTCGACCGCAAGATCCTGGCCGACCTCGCGGTCAACGACGCGGTCGCGTTCACCGCCCTGGTCGAGGTGGCACGGGCCGCGCTGGCGGCGGCGCCGGAGCCCACCGCCGCCTGAGCCCGTCGCGACGTCGGCCCGTGCCCGCCTCCCGCGTGTCCTCCACGACCGACGCCCCTTCGCCGGACGCCCCTTCGCCGGGGCCGGCGCCGATCGCCGGAGCGCGCTCCGGGCGGGTCGGCGCCGCGCGTCGCCTCAAGCGGCCCGCGGCCCGGCGCGAGCAGGGCAGGTTCCTGGTCGAGGGGGTGCAGGCGGTGGGCGCGGCATTGGCCGTCGGCGAGCTGCTTGAGGTGTTCGTCGGAGTCTCTGCGACTCCCCGGCACGAGGAGTTGCTGAGGGCGGTCCGGGTGCCGGTCCGGGTCGTGACGGACGAGGCCGTGGCGTCGCTGTCGGAGACGGTGACCCCCCAGGGCCTCGTCGCGGTCGCGGCCCTGCCCGCTCATCGGCTCGCCGACCTGCACGCCCCCCGGCTGGTCGCGGTGTGCATCGGCGCGGGCGATCCGGGTAACGCCGGCACGGTGATCCGCAGCGCGGACGCGGCCGGAGCGGACGCCGTCGTCTTCACCGGGAGCGGTGTCGACCCCTTCGGGGGCAAGTGCGTGCGCTCCTCGGCCGGCAGCCACTTTCACCTCCCGGTGATCGTGGAACCAGCCTTGGCCGGGGTGCTGGACCGGCTGCGGGCCCGGGGTTGCCGCATCGTGGCGACGTCCGGAGCCGCGGATCGCGACATTGACACCGCCGTCGCGGCCGGTGAGCTCGACGGGCCGACGGCGTGGCTGTTCGGTAACGAGGCACATGGGCTGGCTTCGGCTACTCTGGCCGCCGCGGACGCGGTTCTGCGGGTACCGGTGTACGGTCAGGCCGAGTCCCTGAATCTTGCGGTTGCGTCCGCCCTGTGCCTTTACGCGTCGGCGCGGGCGCAGAGAACGGGCAGGTCCGGTACTGACGGCACCGGAGGAGGTGGTCGACGGTGATGAACATTGTCACGTCGCCATCCGGGCAGGTGCCGCCCTCCGGCCCCGGCTGCGCGCCCGATGCCACCGATTCAGCCGTGTCGGCCGCGCAGGACGGCCCACTGCCTGCCGCCGCCTTCGACCTGCTACCGGATTCGGTGATCGTGACCGACGCCGCCGGCGTCGTCGAGGTGTTCAACCGGGCGGCGGCGAAGCTCACCGGGGTGGATGGACCGTCCGCGATCGGCCGGCATCTGACCGAGGTCCTCCCGTTGCTGGACGAGCGGGGCAACGACTGGTGGGAGTGCTCTACAGCCAGCCGGAACCTGCCGCGGGTCACCGGGCAGCCGGAGCGGCGCCTGACCTACGCGGGTCCAGTCCACGACCGTGACTTCCACGTCACGGTGCGGTTCAACCGGGTCGCCGGTCGGCTGGTGCGGGTGTCGCTGTCCCTGCGCGACACCCTCAGCCGCGAGCGGCTGGAACGCAACCGGGCGGACCTGGTCGCGACCGTGGCGCACGAGCTGCGCTCGCCGCTGACCAGTGTGAAGGGATTCACCGCGACGCTGCTCGCCAAGTGGGACCGGTTCACCGACGAGCAGAAGAAGCTCATGCTGAACACGGTCAACACCGACGCCGACCGGGTCACGCGCCTGCTCACCGAGGTGCTGGACGTCTCTCGGATCGACTCCGGACGCATCCAGGTCCGCAAGCAGATCGTCGACCTGCCCGCCCGGGTGCGTTCGGTGGTGGACGGCAAGGTGGCCTCGGGCGCGGCGGGCGCCGACCGGTTCTTCATCCGCGAGGAGGGCGAACTGCCCGAGATGTGGGTCGATCCGGACAAGATTGAACAGGTACTGCACAACCTCGTCGACAACGCCCTGCGGCATGGTGCGGGTACTGTGACGGTACTGCTGCGTGGCAGGGACAGCGGCACGGAGGTAAGCGTGGCCGACGAGGGTGAAGGCGTGTCCGAATCGAACGCCGCGCGCGTGTTCACGAAGTTCTGGCGGGGCGCCAGCCGCGGGAACGGCACCGGCCTCGGGCTCTACATCGCCAAGGCGCTGATCGAGGCGCACGGCGGCACCATCTCGGTCGGCCGGGCCCCGGGTGGCGGCGCCGAGTTCCGATTTTTCGTGCCCGCCGGTGGCCCGGTGTTCGGCTGACGCCGAGCACCGCGAACCGACCGGTGGGCGCCCCGGGCGGCCAGGCGCGCGCCGCCGCCCCAGGACCGGACACCCCAGGACCGGACGAACCCCGCCGCAGGCCGGACGACCCCGGCTTCCCGCCGGGATGACCCTGCTTTTCACCCGATGACGAGGATGAGCATCGTGCCCGCCCCTGGAGAGACTGTCGACCCGTCCCGGGTCCACGCCCTCGACCCCGATCAGCTCGACGCGGCCGTCAACGCGGCGCGGGAGTCGATCCGCGCCGCCGCCGATCTCGACGCGCTGGCAGCCGTCCGTACCGCCCACATCCAGGGTGCCTCCGCACCGCTGGTGCTGGCCCGCCGGGAGCTCGGTGCCCTGCCCCGTGCGGAGCGTGCCGACGCCGGTCGCCGGCACAACGCCGCCCGCACGGCCGTACAGGCCGCCTACGACGCCCGGCTGGCCGAACTCACCGCCGAACGCGACGCCCGGGTGCTGCGGGAGGAACGGGTCGACGTGACCCTGCCCGTCGACCGCCGCCGCCGTGGTGCCCGCCACCCGCTGACCGCCCTGTCCGACCGGCTTGCCGACGTGTTCGTGGCGATGGGCTACGAGGTCGCCGAGGGACCCGAGGTCGAACACGACTGGTTCAACTTCGAGGCCCTGAACATGGCGCCCGATCACCCGGCCCGCAGCGAGCACGACACGCTCTACGTCGCGCCGACCGGGGCGGGCCGGGTGCTGCGTACCCACACCTCCCCGGTGCAGATCCGCTCCCTGCTGAACCGCCCGCTGCCCGTGTACGTCGTGTGCCCGGGGCGGACATACCGCAACGACACCATCGATGCGACGCACTCGCCGGTCTTCGGCCAGCTCGAAGGTCTGGCCGTGGACAGGGGCATCACCATGGCGGACCTGCGCGGCACCCTGGAGGTCTTCGCCCAGGCGTTGTTCGGGGCGGGCCTGTCGACGCGGCTGCGCCCGTCGTTCTTCCCGTTCACCGAGCCGTCCGCGGAACTGGACGTGCAGTGCTTCGCCTGCCGCGGGGAGGCGGCCCGCCAGCCCTGTCGGGTCTGTTCGGACGAGGGCTGGATCGAGGCCGGCGGCTGCGGCATGGTCGACCCGCACGTCCTGCGGGCCGCGGGGGTCGACCCGACCCGGTACAGCGGTTTCGCGTTCGGGATGGGGCTGGAACGGGCCGCGATGGTCCGCCATGGCATCCGGGAGATCCGCGATTTCGTCGACGGTGACGTCCGGTTCAGCCTGCCGTTCGGAATCGAGGACTGACCCATGCTGATCGTGATGTCCTGGCTGCGGGAGTATGTGGCGGGGCTGCCGCCCACGCGGGCCGTCGCCGACGCGTTGATCCGGGCCGGTTTCGAGGTCGAGGGACTGCGTAGCGTCGGGGGCGAGTTCTCCGGCGTGGTCGTCGGGGAGATCGTCGACTTCGAGATCGTCGAGACGAAGAAGAAGGCCGTCCGCTGGTGCCAGGTCCGGGTCGCCGAGAGCGCCGGAGCCGAGGATGCCGGAGCCGAGAGCGCCGGATCCAGGGGCGAGGGCGTGCGCGGCGTCATCTGCGGGGCGCACAACTTCGCCGTCGGCGACCGGGTGGCGGTCGCGCTGCCCGGCGCCGTGCTGCCCGGCGGGTTCGAGATCACCGCGCGGAGGACCTACGGCCATGTCAGCGAGGGGATGATCTGCTCGGCCCGGGAACTGGGCCTCGGCGAGGAGTCCGACGGCATCCTGGTGCTCGCGCCGCGGGCGCCGATCGGCGCCGACGTCGCCGAGCTGCTCGATCTCGCCGACGAGGTGCTTGACATCGCGGTCACCCCGGACCGGGGCTACGGTCTGTCGGTGCGGGGGATCGCCCGGGAGGCGGCGACCGCCTTCGCGCTGCCGTTCACGGACCCGGGCGCGCCGGCGGACCCGGCAGCCGTCCCGGGGCCCGCCAGGGAGGCCTATCCGGTCGTCGTCGAGGACACCGCGGCGTGTGACCGCTACGTCGCCCGGGTGGTGACCGGGGTCGACTCGCGGGCCACCACCCCGCTGGGGTGGCAGCGGCGGCTGTCGCTGTCCGGGATGCGGTCAATCTCGGTGCCGGTCGACGTCACCAACGCCGTGCTGCTGGGCCTCGGCCAGCCGTTGCACGCCTTCGACCGGGCGAAGCTGGCCGGCGCGATCATTGTGCGCCGGGCCGTCGCCGGAGAGACGCTGCGCACCCTCGACGGGGTCGACCGCACTCTCGACCCCGAGGATCTGGTCATCGCCGACGACACCGGTCCGATCGCGCTCGCCGGGGTGATGGGCGGGGCCAGCACGGAGGTGTCCGCGACGACCACCGACATCGTCCTCGAGGCTGCGCACTTCGACCCGATCACGGTGGCCCGCACCGCCCGCCGGCACCGGCTGTCCTCGGAGGCGTCGCGGCGTTTCGAACGCGGCGTCGACCCGGCACTCGCGCCGGTCGCCGCGGCGCTGGCCGTCGACCTGCTCGCCGAGCTCGCCGCCGCCCGTCCCGAGCCCGGCGTGACCGACCTGGACCACCGCCCCGCCCCGGCGCCGGTGACCCTGCCGCTGACGGAACCGGAACGCCTCGCCGGCCGGCCCTACCCCGCCGAGGTGGTGCGGCGCCGGCTCGTCGACGTCGGCTGCGCGGTGGCTGACGGGTCGGCGACCGAGGACCTGCCCGGTGTTCTGATCGCGACGCCGCCGTCCTGGCGTCCCGACCTGACCCGGCCCGCCGATCTCGTCGAGGAGATCATGCGGCTGGAGGGGTACGACACCATCCCGGTGACCCTGCCGTCGCTGCCCGCGGGGCGCGGGCTCACCGCCGCGCAGCGGATGCACCGCGCGGTGGGCCGGGCGCTGGCCCATGCGGGGTTCGCCGAGGTGCTTACCCTGCCGTTCGTACCCGAGGACGCCGCCGACGCGCTCAGCCTGGCCGCGGCCGACCCGCGGCGTGCGGCGGTCCGGATCGCGAACCCGATCGCCGAGGACGCCGGCTACCTGCGGACGACCCTGCTACCCGGACTGATCGCGGCGGCCGTGCGCAACATCGGCCGGGGGCAGCGCGATCTCGCCCTGTTCGAGAGCGGTCTGGTGTTCCGGGAACGCGAACGGATCCCGACGGACGTCGTCACCCCGCCGGTGGATCGTCGGCCCTCCGCCGCGGAGATCGCCGCTCTGGACTCGACCCTGCCCGGCCAGCCCCGCCACGTCGCCGCGCTCCTCACCGGGCGCCGTGAGCCAGGTGGCTGGTCCACGCCGGCCCGGGACGCGGACTGGGCGGACGCGGTGGACGCCGCGCACGTGGTCGCCGAGGCGGTGGGCGTGACCCTCACGGTCAGAGCCGGCAATGTCATGCCCTGGCACCCGGGCCGCCTCGCGGAGCTCTCGATCGACGGCC
Source organism: Frankia sp. BMG5.23 (assembly GCF_000685765.2). Lineage (NCBI taxonomy): Bacteria > Bacillati > Actinomycetota > Actinomycetes > Frankiales > Frankiaceae > Frankia > Frankia sp. BMG5.23. The sequence goes on along the minus strand of NZ_JDWE01000030.1, from coordinate 10,874 downwards.
GGGTCGTGGGCCACGCGGGTGAGCTGCACCCCCGGGTGCTCAGCGACGTCGGGCTTCCGCCTCGGGCCGGCGCGATGGAACTGGACCTCGATGCCCTGATCGAGGTCGCGTCGGCGGCGCCGCCGATGATCGCGCCGACGATCTCCACCTATCCGCCCGCCGACCGGGATGTGGCGCTCGTCGTGCCGATCGAGGTGCCGGTCGCCGATGTGACGGCGGCACTGCGGGCCGGAGCCGGTGACCTGCTGGAGTCCCTGACCCTCTTCGACGTCTTCGAGGGCGCCCAGGTCGGGGTCGGTCAGCGCTCGCTGGCCTTCGGCCTGCGGCTGCGCGCCGGGGACCGGACGCTGACGGCCGCCGAGGCGAACGCGGTGCGGGACGCGGCGGTCGCCCGGGCGGCGGAGCTTACCGGCGCGTCCCTGCGCGCCTGAGGCCGAGACGGGTTACGCCAGCATCATTGCATGATCATGAGTTGGCGTGTATAAAATTGCAATCATGGGTGTGACGGTAGCAGTTGCGGGGGCGAGTGGGTACGGCGGCGGAGAGCTGCTGCGCCTGCTCCTCGCCCATCCCGAAATCAAGATCGGTGCGCTGGCCGCGAACGCGTCCGCCGGCCTGCCGGTGACGGAGGTGCATCCCCACCTGCCCGACCTGGAGGGCCGGGTGTTCACGGACGCGGCCGCGCTGGCCGGGACCGACGCGGACATCGTTTTCCTGGCGCTGCCGCACGGTCAGTCGGCCGCGGTGGCGGCCACCCTGCCCGACACCGTGCGGGTCGCCGATCTGGGTGCCGATCATCGGCTCGTCGACCCGGAGGCGTGGCGGCGCGCCTACGGGGGGGAGCACGCCGGGACCTGGACCTACGGCCTGCCCGAGCTCCCCTGGGCACGGGCGGAGATCGCCGCGAGCCGGCGAGTGGCGATTCCGGGCTGCTATCCCACGGCGACCTCTCTCGGGCTCGTGCCGCTGCTGGTCGGCGGCCTCGTGGAGCCCGCCGACCTGGTCGTTGTCGCGGCGAGCGGCACGTCCGGCGCGGGGCGCTCGGCCACGGTGAACCTGCTCGGCAGCGAGGTGATGGGTGACCTGACCGCCTACAAGGTGGGCACCCACCAGCACAGACCCGAGATCACGCAGACCCTCTCCCGGGCCGCCGGTATGACCGTGACGGTGTCCTTCACCCCGGTGCTCGCCCCGCTTCCCCGCGGCATCCTCGCGACCAGCACCGGCCGGGCCACCCCGGGCACCGACGCGGACGCCGTGTACGAGACGCTGCGGGCCGCCTACGCGGGGGAGCCGTTCGTCCGGGTGCTGCCGCCGGGGCGCTGGCCGCACACCGCGGCGACGCTCGGCGGGAACGCCGTTCATGTGCAAGGGACCTTCGACCCGGAGACCGGCCGGGCGATCGTCGTCACCGCGATCGACAACCTCGGCAAGGGCGCGGCCGGCCAGGCGCTGCAGTGCGCCAACCTGATGCTCGGCCTGCCCGAGACCGCCGGGCTGACCGCTCAGGGCATCGCCCCCTGACCGTTTTCGGCCCGGTAGATCGGTAGGTCGGTAGATCGGTAGGTCGGTAAGGACGCGGGAGCATCGATCAGCAACATCGATCAGCAACATCGATCAGCAACGCGGCCAGGAGACAGGAGAGGGTTGAGTTGAGCGTTACCGCCCCACGGGGCTTCCGCGCCGCCGGAGTGGCGGCCGGGTTGAAGCCGTCCGGCCGTCCGGACGTGGCGCTCGTCGTCAACGACGGGCCGTCCGACGCCGCCGCCGGGATCTTCACCGCCAACCGGGTTCAGGCGGCTCCGGTGCTCTGGACCCGCCAGGTCCTCGCCGACGGCCGGCTGCGCGCCGTCATCCTCAACTCCGGCGGGGCGAACGCCTGCACCGGTCCGGCCGGATTCGCCGATACCCATGCCACGGCCGAGCACGTCGCCGGGGCGCTCGGCCTCGGTGCCGGCGACGTCGCGGTCTGCTCGACCGGTCTCATCGGCGTCCGCCTGCCCATGGACAACCTGCTCGCCGGCGCCACCAAGGCGGTGGCGGACCTCGCTGACACCGACACCGCCGGCGCCGCGGCTGCGGAGGCGATCCGCACCACCGACACCGTCGCGAAGGCCGCGGTCCGCACCTCGTCAACGACCCCGGGTGTCACCATCGGCGGGATGGGTAAGGGCGCGGCGATGCTGGCGCCGTCGCTCGCGACGATGCTCGTGGTGGTCACCACCGACGCCGTCGCGGACGCCGCCACCCTCGATCGGGTGATCCGGGCGTCCTCGCGGGTCAGCTTCGAGCGGGTCGATTCCGACGGCTGCCTGTCCACCAACGACACCGTGCTGCTGCTGGCCTCGGGCGCCGCCGGGGTGAGCCTGCCCGAGGCGGAGCTGACGGGGCTGGTCACCGAGGTGTGCATCGACCTCGCCCAGCAGATGCTCGGCGATGCCGAGGGTTCGACGAAGACCATCGCCATCACCGTGACCGGAGCCGCGACCGAGGACGACGGGCTGGAGGTCGGCCGGGCCGTCGCCCGCAACAACCTGCTCAAGTGCGCTCTGTACGGCAAGGACCCGAACTGGGGACGGGTGCTCGCCGCGATCGGCACCACGAAGGCCGTCTTCGAGCCCGACGCGCTGGACGTGTCCATCAACGAGGTGCGGGTCTGCCGGGCCGGGGCCCCCGGCGAGGACCGCGACCTCGTCGACCTGTCCGGCCGTGAGGTGCGCATCGGCGTCGATCTGCACGCCGGCGATGCCGAGGTCACCGTCTGGACGAACGACCTGACCGACGGGTACGTCTACGAGAACTCGGCGTACTCGACATGAACGCCCCGACCCGGACGCCGCCGCCTTCGAACGGTGGGCACGGCAGCACCGGCAGCACCGGCAGCACCGGCGACGCCGCCCCGGGCGGGGGCACCGGGCGGGGCCCGGCCGCCACCGCCCGCGGCCATGCGGCGCTCGCGAAGACCCAGGTCCTCATCGAGGCGCTCCCGTGGCTGTCGCGGTTCCAGGGCGCGACCATCGTCGTCAAGTACGGCGGCAACGCGATGACGGAGCCGGCGCTGCGCGAGGCCTTCGCCGCCGACGTCGTGTTCCTGCGCCACTCGGGGCTGCGGGTGGTCGTCGTGCACGGCGGCGGTCCGCAGATCACCGCGCATCTGGAGCGCCTCGGTGTCCCCTCAACGTTCGTCGGCGGCCTGCGGGTCACCACCCCACAGACCATGGACGTCGTGCGGATGGTCCTGCTCGGCCAGGTCAATCGGGACGTCGTGGGGCTCGTCAACGACCACGGCCCGTTCGCCGTCGGGCTGTCCGGTGAGGACGCCAACCTCTTCACCGCGCGGCGCCGCCCGGCGATCGTCGATGGCCGGGAGGTCGACGTCGGCCTGGTCGGCGACATCGTCGAGGTCCGACCGGAGACGATCAACGCCCTGCTCGGCTCCGGGAAGGTGCCGGTGGTCGCGTCGGTCGCCCGCGGCGTCGACGGCGGGGTCTACAACGTCAACGCCGACACCGCCGCCGCCGAACTCGCCGTCGCGCTCGGGGCTACGAAGCTCGTCGTCCTGACCGACGTCGAGGGCCTCTACGCGGACTGGCCGGCGAGCGACGAGGTGATCAGTGAGCTGAGCATCACCGAGCTCGAACAGCTCCTCCCCTCGCTCACCGCCGGCATGATTCCCAAGATGGAGGCCTGCCGGCGGGCGGTGCGTGGCGGTGTTCCGCAGGCGCACGTGCTCGACGGACGGGTGCCGCACGCGGTGCTCCTGGAGATCTTCACCGACGATGGCATCGGCACCTTGATCATGGCCGAGTCGGGCACCTCGCCTGAGCCGGGTACGCCCCCCGCACCCGCCGCGCGCCCGGCCGGGATCGTTCCGGCCGGCGAACCGACCGGAGGAACGCCATGAACGCCGAGATCGCTGAGAACCCAGTGAACCCAGTGAACCCAGTGAACGCCGAGATCGCTAAGGACGCCGATCTGATCGCCCGGCGGGACGCCGTCGTGATGGCGACCTACGGCCGACCCGCGATCTCCCTGGCCCGGGGGGCCGGCAGCCGGGTGTGGGACCATGACGGCCGCGAATATCTCGACCTGGTCGGCGGGGTAGCCGTCAGCGTGCTCGGTCACTGCCACCCGGCGGTCCGGGACGCCGTCGTCGGCCAGCTCGGCGCTCTCGGCCACGTGTCGAACCTCTATGCCAACGAGCCTCAGGTGCTGCTGGCCGAACGGCTCGTCGAGCTGCTGCGGGTCGGCGCGCCGAGCCCCGGGCTTCCGCCCGAGGGGGCGAAGGTCTTTTTCTGCAACTCGGGGGCGGAGGCCAACGAGGCAGCAATCAAGATCGCCCGCCGGACCGGCCGTCCGGAGATTATCGCCACCGAGGGCTCGTTCCACGGTCGGACCCTGGGCGCGCTGTCCATTACCGGTCAGCCGGCCAAGCGGGCACCGTTCGAGCCACTGCTGCCCGGCGTCCGGTTCGTGCCCTATGGAGACGGCGCGGCCCTGCGCGCCGCCGTCAGCGAGGCGACCGCGGCGGTGTTCCTGGAACCGACCCTCGGTGAAGGCGGTGTCGTGCCGCCGCCGACCGGCTACCTCGCCGCCGCGCGGGCTGTCTGTGACTCCGCCGGCGCGCTGCTGGTCCTGGACGAGGTACAGAGCGGCATCGGCCGGACCGGCTCGTGGTTCGCTCACCAGGCCGAGGGCGTGCTGCCCGACGTGATCACCCTGGCCAAGGGACTCGGCGGTGGCCTGCCCGTCGGCGCCTGCGTCGGCATCGGCGCGGCGGGGACGCTGTTGCGCCCGGGGGATCATGGCAGCACCTTCGGCGGCGGCCCGATCGTCTGCGCGGCGGCGCTCGCGGTGCTCGACACGATCGCCGCCGAGGGCCTGCTTGAACACGCGTCGCGGCTCGGGGAGCGGCTGGCCGCGGCGATCCGGGCGGCGGGCGTGCCCGGCGTGGCGGGGGTCCGGGGACAGGGGCTGTGGCGGGCGATCGAGCTCGACGGCCCGTTCGCGCCGGCGGTGGAGAAGGCCGCCCGCGAGGCCGGTTACCTGGTGAACGCCGTCGCCCCCGACGCCATCCGGCTCGCCCCACCGCTGATCCTCACCGCCGCCGAGGTGGACGCCTTCGTCGCGGCCCTGCCCGGCATCGTCGGCGACGCGCTCGCCGCCCGGGTTCCGTCGGCGCAGTCCGCGTCGGCGCAGTCCGCGTCAGCCCCGGGCTCTAGGGTCAGCGCATGACGGTCCGACACTTCCTTCTCGACACCGACCTGACCCCCGCGGAGCAGACCGCTCTGCTCGACCTCGCCGACGGGTTCAAGGCACGCCGCCGCGTCACCCGGCTGACGGAGCGTCCGCTCGCCGGGCGCTCGGTGGCGCTGCTGTTCGAGAAGCCGTCGACGCGCACCCGACTGTCGTTCGACGTGGGCGTCGCTGAGCTCGGCGGCCACCCGGTGGTGATCGACGCGGCGAGCGCGCAGCTTGGCCGGGGGGAGACCATCGAGGACACCGCCGCCGTGCTGAGCCGGTACGTCGACGCGATCGTCGTGCGTACCTTCGCGCAGGAGCGGCTGGAGCGGCTGGCGGCGGCGGCCACCGTTCCGGTGATCAATGCGCTGTCCGACCACGCCCATCCCTGCCAGGCCCTGGCCGACCTGCAGACGATCCGGGAGCGGCGGGGCCGCCTGGCCGGGCTGACCCTGACCTACCTGGGCGACGGCAACAACGTCGCGCACTCGCTGCTGCTCGCCGGCGCGTCGGCCGGCATGCGGGTGCACGTGGCCTCGCCGCCCGGCTATGAGCCGTTCGAGCAGGTGGTGCGGCACGCCAATGAGATCGGCATGGTGACCGGGGGGGAGGCGCTGGTGATGCACGACGCGCTGGAGGCCGCCGCCGGGGCAGACGTGCTTTACACCGACGTGTGGGCGTCGATGGGTCAGGAGAGTGAGTCGGACAGCCGCGCGTTGGTGTTCCAGCCGTACCGCCTCGACGAGAAGGCCGTCGAGGCCGCTTCGCCCGACGTGATCGTCATGCACTGCCTGCCCGCGCATCGGGAGCTCGAGATCACCACGTCGGTGATCGACGGACCCCGTTCGGTCGTGTTCGACCAGGCCGAGAACCGGCTGCACGCCCAGAAGGCCCTGCTGTCGATCCTGCTGTCCGAGGGCGTCGGTCCGACCGGCACCGCCGGAAGCGCGTCCGGGGTGGGGGGCGCATCGTCGGTGGGGGGCGCATCGTCGGTGGGGGGCACCGGGCGATGACCTCGGAAGCAGGCGCGGAGGCCGCGCGTGCCGCGCCGTTGACCAAGCACGCCCGCCAGGCTCGGCTGGCGGCGTTGATCGGTCAGCGCGGCGTGCGTTCACAGACCGAGCTCGCGCGTCTGCTGGCCGCCGAGGGCGTCCAGGTTACCCAGGCAACCCTGTCCCGTGATCTGGAGGACATCGGGGCGACCAAGGTGCGCGGTCCGGACGGCGGCTTGGTCTACGCGGTCGAGGCGAACCTCGCGCCGGCGGAGATCGTCCGGTTGTCGCTCACCCGGCTCTGCGAGGAACTGCTGGTCTCCGCGGAGGCCAACGGCGACCTGGTCGTGCTGCGCACACCGTCGGGCGCCGCGCAGCTGTTCGCCTCGGTGCTCGACCGGGAGGCGCTTCCGGGGGTCATGGGCACGATCGCGGGGGATGACACGGTGCTCGTCGTCTGCCGGTCGGCTCCCGCAGCCGAGGCCCTGGTCCGTCCGGAGAGCTCGGTCCGTCCGGAGAGCTCGGTCCGTCCGGAGAGTTCGGTCGGTCCGGGAGATCCCGCTGGTCAGGGAGGGCATGCTGGTCCGAGGGGTCCGGCACTCGCCGCTCATCTCCTGTGGCTCGCCGACGGCCGGGCGCGGGGAGCGTCGACGGGATCGTCCGCCGTGCCAGACCAGGATGCGTAGCGGTGCGCCGGCGACGCCGTGAACCGGCCTTCCCGGCATCCTTGATGAACATAGCGCTAATTTTTGCTAAAAATAGCACTCATCGGTTTTTCTTTAACCAGCCTGGCGTGATTTTCAATAATTCAACATGATTCTGATATAAAACGACATAAGGAGATAAGTACTGTGACCGAACGCGTCGTGCTTGCCTACTCGGGCGGCCTCGACACGTCCGTGGCCATCGGTTGGATCGGCGCCGAGACCGGCGCCGACGTCGTCGCGCTGGCGGTTGACGTCGGCCAGGGCGGCGAGGACCTCGAGGCCATCCGGCAGCGCGCCCTCACCTGTGGCGCGGTCGAGTCGATCGTCGTCGACGCCCGTGAGGAGTTCGCCGAGTCCTTCGTCGCTCCGGCGATTAAGAGCAATGCGCTCTACATGGACCGGTATCCGTTGATCTCGTCCCTGTCGCGACCCGTCATCGTCAGGCATCTGGTCGCCGCGGCCCGCGAGCACGGGGCGGACGCCATCGCGCACGGCTGCACCGGCAAGGGCAACGACCAGGTGCGCTTCGAGGTCGGGGTGGCGGCGCTCGCCCCCGGGCTGAGCGTGCTCGCCCCGGTGCGCGACTCGGGGATGACCCGGGACAAGGCGATCGCCTTCGCGGAGGAACGCGGCCTGCCGATCGACGTGTCGAAGAAATCGCCGTATTCCATCGACCAGAACCTGTGGGGCCGCACCGCCGAGTGCGGCGTCCTCGAGGACCCGTGGGCCCAGCCGCCGGAGGATGTCTTCGTCTACTCCGCGGACCCCACCGTCGCGCGGATCCCCGACGAGGTGACCATCTCGTTCATCGACGGTGTCCCGGTGGGGTTGGACGGGCGCTCCCTCCCGCTCGCCGATCTCGTCGCCGAGCTCAACGTCCGGGCGGGCGCCCACGGCGTGGGCCGGATCGACCTGATCGAGGACCGGCTCGTCGGCATCAAGAGCCGGGAGATCTACGAGTGCCCGGCGGCGATCACGCTGCTAACGGCCCACCGGGACCTCGAGGACCTCACGCTTGAGCGGGACGTCGCCCGGTTCAAGCGGGGCATCGACCAGCGGTGGGGTGAGATCGTCTACGACGGTCTGTGGTACTCGCCGCTGAAGAGCGCGTTGGACGCCTTCGTCGACTCCGCCAGCGCCGGAGTGTCCGGGGAGGTGCGGATCCGGCTCGTGGGTGGCGTCGCCCAGGTCGTCGGCCGGCGCAGCCCGGCCAGTCTGTACGACCACGCACTGGCCACCTACGACGCCGGCGACCAGTTCGACCAGCGCGACGCCCGCGGGTTCATCGAGCTCTGGGGTCTGCCGACGAAGGTCTGGGCGGCGCGCGAGCAGCGGCTGAACCCGTGACCGCGACGCACCCGCCCGGCGGGAACGACACGACGCGCAGAGGGCCCGGTGACGGGGCGCCCGGTGACGGGGCGCCGATGCGGCTGTGGGGCGGGCGCTTCGCCGGCGGCCCGGCGGAGGCGCTCGCCCGGCTGTCGATAAGCGTCCAGTTCGACTGGCGGCTGGCGCCCTACGATCTGCTCGCGTCGAAGTCGCACGCCCGGGTCCTGCACCGGGCCGGGTTGCTCGACGCCGACGAGCTCGCGGCGATGCTCGCCGCCCTGGACGAGCTCTCCGACGCGGTCGCCCAGGGCCGGTTCCGCCCGACCGTCGAGGACGAGGACGTCCACACCGCCCTCGAACGTGGTCTGCTCGAACGGCTCGGAACGCTGGGCGGAAAGCTGCGGGCCGGCCGGAGCCGCAACGACCAGGTCGCCACCGACCTGCGGCTCTACCTGCGGGACTCGGCCCGCGAGGTGGCCGCGCGGCTGACCGAGTTGTCCCACGCGCTGGTCGTGCTTGCCGAGCAGCACGTCGACACCCCGGCCCCCGGGATGACCCACCTGCAGCACGCCCAGCCGATCTCCTTCGGTCATCAGCTGCTGGCACACGTGCAGGCGTTCGTCCGGGACATCGACCGGTTGCGCGACTGGGACGTCCGGGCGTCGGTGAGCGCCCTGGGGGCCGGGGCACTGGCCGGTTCCTCGCTGCCGCTCGACCCGCAGGGGGTGGCCGCGGAGCTGGGGTTCGACCGGGCGTTCGCCAACTCCCTCGACGCGGTCTCCGACCGGGACTTCGCCGCCGAGTTCCTGTTCGTGGCGGCCCTGATCGGGGTGCACCTGTCGCGGCTCGGCGAGGAGATCGTGCTCTGGACGACGAGGGAGTTCGGCTGGGTCGAACTGGACGACGCCTTCGCGACCGGTAGCTCGATCATGCCGCAGAAGAAGAACCCGGACGTCGCGGAGCTGGCCCGGGGGAAGTCCGGCCGGCTCATCGGGGATCTGACCGGTTTCCTGGCCACCCTCAAGGGACTGCCGCTCGCCTACGACCGCGATCTGCAGGAGGACAAGGAGCCGGTCTTCGACGCGGTCGACACCCTGCTGCTGGTGTTGCCCGCGCTGACCGGCACGGTTGCGACCATGCGGGTCCGTCGCGAGCGGCTCGTCGCCGCGGCGCCCGACGGCTTCGCGCTGGCCACGGATGTCGCCGAGTACCTGGTGCGCCGAGGGGTGCCGTTTCGTCAGGCGCACGAGGCGGTCGGCCAGTTCGTGTCGTGGTGCGTGGCCCACGACGTCGATCTCGACGAGGTGTCGGACGACGATCTCGGTATGATCAACCCCCTGCTCACCCCGGACGTGCGCGAGGTGCTGTCGGTGCGGGGAGCGCTGGAGGCCCGCTCGGCCCCCGGCGGGACCGCTCCCGACCGGGTCCGCGAGCAGATCGCCGCGTTGCGTCCGGTGCTGGACCGGGACCAGGCCTGGGCGGTGGGCTGACGGCACTACCCGAATCCTCGCCCGGCATGGCACCGACGGACGGTGCCGCGCCGGACGGGGTGGACTTCTATGACCGGCCCGTTCTGGCCGTCGCACCGGCTCTTCTTGGTGCGACGGTCTGGCACGGGCCGGTCGCCGTTCGGATCACCGAGGTCGAGGCGTACGGGGGGCTGGACGATCCCGCCTCGCACGCCTACCGCGGCCCGACGCCGCGCGCGGCCGTCATGTTCGGACCGCCGGGACGGGCCTACGTCTACCTCAGTTACGGCGTCCACTGGTGTCTGAACGTAGTGTGCGGACCGGTCGGTTCGGCGTCGGCCGTGCTCCTGCGCTCCGGAGAGGTCGTGGCGGGTCGTGACCTCGTGGCGGGCCGTTTCCCGCGCCTGGTCGAGGCGGACCTGGCGCGTGGCCCCGGCCGGTTGGGACGGGCGCTCGCCGTGACCGGCGCATTGAGCGGAACCACGATCACCGGCCCGGGGCCGGTCACGGTGGCACTGGCCGGGGGCCGGGGGATCCGTCCTCCCGGCCCGCCCGGTATCTCCGGCGGCCGGGTCCGCCGCGGCCCCCGGGCGGGGATTCGGGTGGCGACCGAATGGCCCTGGCGATTCTGGCTCGCTGGCGAGGCGACGGTCAGCGGCCCGCGGCCGCCGCGTCGACCCAGGTGAGTCGACCCGGTGATGCTCTGGCCCGTGTTCCGGGTGTCAGTCTTCCGGCCCAGACCATCAAGCGTCCCATATCAGAAGATCACAACGAACTGGTCTTGAGAAGGTGTGACGTACATCACATATCTTGGTAAGGGATTGATTTGACGTCCCCCGTCATCCACCCGTAATGTTCTCTCTGTCAGCGAGACACCGGATCCGCCGAGTACCACGGATGCGGTCGGTGACTGCCCCCCCGAGGGGCGCGTGTGGCAGATGTACGGCAGCCCCCGTCTGGGGAGTAACTGACGAGCATCCTCCAGAATTTTGTAAGAAGCCAGCAAGCCGCCTGAGGGCGACGTCTTGCGACGTCTACTCAGTAGCGCCTGCTCCTTGAGAACTCAACAGCGTGCCGATTGTCAGTGCCAATTGTTTTACCCCGTTCATGGCCTGGCTGGGTGGTGTCCCACGTGG
>NZ_JDWE01000029.1:0-61400 GCF_000685765.2 Frankia sp. BMG5.23 | reverse complement strand
GCTTCGGATGAGCTTTCACGAACAGGTGCACGTGGTCGGGCTCGATCTCCAGCGCGACGATCAGCCAGTCATGCTCGGCGCACTTCTCGCGGATCAGCCCGTCAAGCCGGTCTCGGACCGGACCGACGAGGACAGCACGGCGGTACTTCGGGCACCACACGACGTGGTAACCGAGGTCATAGGCGCCACCCGCGCCGACCTGCACCGTCCGGGACATGCCGTTGGTTATACCAGCGTGGCCGGTATAACCGTTGCGGTCCGTGCCGGATTCCCCTGTCGCCTGAAGGCGACAGTCCCCTCCGGAGGTCATTGATGGTTGCTCAGACTACCTACTCGCTGCGTCACGCCTGCCTGTCCGGCTGGCTGGCGGCGGGTGTCCCGCCGACGCGGGTCGCTCAGTGGGCGGGCCACACGGTTCAGATGCTGCTGACGATCTACGCCCAGTGCATCGACGGGGACGAGGAGATTTGCCGGGCCCGTATCGCGGCTGCCCTGTCGGCCGACAGCGCATGATCCTTCGGGCACGTCTCAGACACAGACCGCCGCCGGTCACCGCCGCTGATCGCACGTCTTGAAAGGATGCGAAAATGCCCTCCCACCAGCGGAGACACGCCCTCACCAGCAATAAGTTTGCTATCCCAAAAAATCCTCGATCGCTTTATGCATTTCCCAGACCAGGATCTCAGCGGGAGCCGAGGCGCTGACCCGCTGACCGCCGGTTGCGGTGAACCGGACCGCGTCCCCGGCGCGCAGCACACCCGTCCCCTCCAGCGTCACCTCGCCCTGCGTCACGAACAGGTGCAGGTAGGGAGCCTCGGGAAGCGTGACGTCCCGACCAGGGCTGAGCCGGGCGGCGCACAGGGCCGCGAACCGGTTTCTGATCGTGATCGCGCTCTGCCCGCGGTGCCTGGCCATCCCGGACGCTACCGGTACCAGGCCGCCGCGTAGCAGCTCGTCGTCGATCTCCAGCTGCTCGTAGCCGGGGTCGATGCCCCGACGGTCCGGCGCGACCCACATCTGGACGAAATGCACCGGCTCGTCATGCGGCTCCCCGCCGCCGTCGAGACGCCAGGAGTCGTTCTTCTCCGAGTGCAGGATCCCGCGACCGGCGCTCATCCGCTGCGCGAGTCCCGGGTAGATGACGCCGGAGTGGCCGGTGGAGTCCTGGTGCACGAGCGATCCGCGCAGGACCCAGGTGACGATCTCCATGTCCCGGTGCGGATGGGTCTCGAACCCGGTCCCGGCAGCGACCGTGTCGTCGTTGTTCACCAGCAGCAGACCGTGGTGGGTATTTGACGGATCGTAGTGATGGCCGAACGAGAAGGAGTGGTGGGAGTCGAGCCAGCCGACGCGCGTCGCCGCTCTGTCGTCCGCCCGGCGAATGTCGATCCGGGGCTGTGGGCGCGGGCCCGCGGAGGAGGGTGTGGCGGAAGACGGGCCCGCGGTAGAAAGGGTGGCGGCCGGTGGGACCGCGGCCGGTGGGGTGGACGACCCAGGGGAGGACGGCGTGGCGCTCATGGTGAACCCTCCTTCACGGTAGGCAGGACAATGCCTGCGCAGTCCAGCGTCGTCGGGGCCACGGACATTCCACGGCCCGCGTCCCGCCCAGGCAGATGACCCGCCGGCTAGAGCAACGGAATCACATAAATAGGCATATAATCTGTCGATTTTGGTGGCCGGATGGTGCGACCATGCGTTCCACGCTGCGGCGGATACCGCTGTCAGATCTTGCTAGCATGTTGCGCATGTCGCGCACGATCACGCTCCGGCTCTCGGACGAGGCCTACGAGGCGGTCAAGCGGTACGCCGAGGCCGAGCACACCTCGATGAACGCCTGGGTCGAGGGCGTGCTTGACGCCGAGGACATGCGTCGGCGCTGCGCCGCGCACGGGGCCTGGGTGCGGGCCGACCCGGCGGTGGCCGGCGCGGCCCTCGCCTTCGGGGAGGCCAACCAGCGGGCTCTCGCGGTGTCGGGGCTGCCCAATCTCGCCGACGCCGCCGGGTGAGGCCACCGCGGCGCGGTGAGATCTGGACCGCGGGCATCGGGCCGGCGCCGCAGGCGGTGCTGATCCTCAGCTCCACGGTCTACAACGAGATCGCCGACGAGCCGACCGTGCTGGTCGCCCTGGTCGTGGAGCACGCCACCGACGAGGGGTTCTGCGTCGACCTGGGGGAGGGGCAGTGGGCCGTGATGGGCCTGGTCACGTTCGTGGCCAAGGCCGCCCTGGGTGAATGCCTGCGCCGGGTCGACGCCCAGACGCTCACCACCGCCAACACCATGTTGTTCAAGATCTTGGCCACGCCCGAACGTTGACCTTACGGCAACGGCCCGAACTGGTCGAAGGCGAAAGCAGCGGTGGGGCAAGCGGCGGGTCACTTCCTCGATGCGCTCCAGCCCGGCGTCGGCGTCCGGCTTGGATGTCGGCCGACGTCATCGCCGCCGCGATCAATCCGTTCACGGCTACCATCCCCCAGGCGGAGGCGCAGTCTCCTCCCGGATGATTGCCTTCAGCGTCGCGTGGACGGCGGATGGATCGGTGAGGCGTGCGGCTAGCGTCTCGATCGCGAGTTCGAGGGGAATCGCCGCGGAGAACTTGAGCCCATCGGCAGCCTCGACATCGATGGCCGGAAGAGCGTCAACGAGGTCGTCACGTCGAACATCGAGCATTGTCCGTAGCGCGGCGGAGTTGACGTGCGGGCGAAGCCGCAGCCTGAGATCGCCGACCGGCGCGTCAGCGTCAACCAGCTCGCCGAGCCCCGAGGCGAGGGCCGAATTGGCCGCGAACCCGGCAAATGTCCACCAGATCGGCCGCTTCTCGGGGTCGCGGGTGAGGTAGGTGCGTTCGCCCGGCTCGTCACTGACACTGACACTGACACTGACAAAGGAATGCTGCGCGCGGAGCTTGTCCAACGCGTCGGCGGCCCGCCGGGATATCTCGATGCCGGCCGTTTGCCCGGCGAGGACGTCGAGGTGAGCCTGGGCGAGCGGATAGGACATGACCCGGGCCCCGCCGTTCCACCGGGACCGGCCTGGGTAGCGGCTCGGTTCGACCTGGACTCGTCTTCTCCGCCAGTCGACATGATTCACCTTCCAGGCACGACCGCCGAGAAGAACCACCCGCGGTCCGTGCTCCGGTCGAGCCGCGAGCGCGATCGGTGGCAGCTGGCCGAGCAGGCTACGTCCCCACCAGACCTGCACCATCGATTCGCCGGCGAAGGTTGACGTGAGGTCGAGGAAGTAGCGTCGCCCGTATTCCTTCTCCGCCCGCGGGCCGATCGATACCAGCCCGTCGGTGTGCACGACAAACCCGGAGCGGGCCAGATGCGCCAGTACGTCGACCGCGCCCGGAGTCCGGGCAAGCCCGCCGAGCCACTGCCAGACGTCGCGGTCGACGAGGCGGCCTTCCTGCAGGGCCAGTCCGAGGATCTGCTGGGCGACGATGTGACGGGGAAGCACGGGCGGGACGACCGGCTCGACGTATCCGCGTTGCCACAGCAGCGTGATAGCCGCCGCGAGCCACAGAGAGTTCTGCGACGTTGCCAGGAACAGCGTGTTGCGTCGGGTCCCGGGGCGCCGCCCGGTCCGCCCGAGGCGTTGCAGGAAGGAGATCACCGTGGCGGGGGCGCCGATCTGGATGACGCGGTCCAGGTCACCGACGTCGATCCCCAGCTCCAAGGTGGAAGTGGCGACGATGACGCAGTTGGTGGATGTCGCGAAGGCGGCCTCGGCCTGCCGCCGGTCATCCCGTGACAGGGACGAGTGGGATACATACGTCCGTACCCCGAGGTCACGCAGCGCAACCGTCAACTCCTCGACCTGGCTGCGGGAATCGCAGAAGACCAGCCTCTTCATCCCCTGATGAAGGCGGGCGACCACGAGGGCGGCGTTACGCAGGGAGCCCACGTAGTCGATCCCGACCTCCGTGGTGGCTGTCGCGTCCGTGGTGGCCGTCACGTCCGTGGTGGCCGTCACGTCACTCGGCCGGACGACCGCGCGCGGCCGGGCGGATCCGTCCGCGAGCCAGTCGAGCAGTACGTCCGGGTTCCCGACAGTTGCGGACAAACCAATCCGCTGTACCGGCCGGTTGGCGAGCCCGCGTAACCGGGCCAACACCCCCAGCAGATGCCAACCGCGGTCGTCACCGGCGAAGGCGTGGACCTCGTCGACGACAACCGTCCGCAGGCCGGCGAAGAGCCATCGATGATCGACGCGCGCGGAGACGAGCATCGCCTCGATCGACTCCGGGGTGGTCAACAGAAGATCCGGCGGATCCACGGCCAGCCGCCCGCGTACCGAGTCGGCGACATCTCCATGCCAGACGGCGGCCCGCCGGCCGAGCCATTCGCACATCGCGGCCAGCCGCGGTTCGAGGTTGTTCAGCAACGCCCGCAGCGGACACACATACAGCACCGACAGCCCGCGCCATTTCTCCCCGGCCATCCGGGACAGCAGGGGCAGCGCCACCGCCTCGGTTTTCCCACCGGCGGTCGGTGCCAGCAGCAGCACGTCATGCCCGTCGAGGACCGGACGTATCGCCGCCTCCTGCAACGGGCGCAGGGCAGGCCACCGCAGACTGTTGACGACGTGATACTGGACGGCCGGGTCGAGGGCGGCGAAGCCCGAGGCCCCGGAAGCCCCGGAAGTCCCCGAGGCCCCGGAAGCCCCGGAAGTCCCCGAGGCCCCGGAAGCCCCCGAGGCCCCGGAAGCCCCGGAAGCCCCCGGGGCCCCGGACGTCCGGGAGATCACAGCGGTAGGTCGATGTCGTCGACCGATGCCGCCGGGGGCGGTTGTGGCGGGCTGGGCATCGCCGCACGTTCGGTGTCGGTGAGCTCGGTGGCGGACAGCCGCGGGACGTACGCACGCCGGGGATCGAAGGCGGGATGCTGGTCGACGCGGTCGAGCACATCGACGAGTTTCTTCACGAAGATGCGGGGCGCGACGCCTACTCGCCCGCCGAACTGCCCGACCACGGCCTGCGCGAACTCGGCCAGGTAGCCTTCGTCCACTGCCGTGGCGAACCGCTCCGGATCACCATGGCCGGAGCTGTACAGCTCCCGGATCCGGCCGCCGAGCTCCAGCAGGGAATCCCGGTTGAACCCGGGCAGTCGCAGCTGCACCGCCCGAGGGTTATCGAAAGCTTGATCCGGGAGGAAGTCGACGTGGAGCCGCTGCGCGAGCGGGGCGAGCCGTTGCGCTCCCTGCGGTCCGTCGAAGAACGCGGGAGTGCCGGTGATGACGAGCATCAGCCCGGGGAATCGCCCAGCGTCCACGTCGTCGATGAGCTGGCGCAGCGCGTTGAGCGCCTTGTCACGCATGTCGCCCCGGACCCGCTGCAGCGTCTCGACCTCGTCGAGGACGACCACGAGACCGGCATGGCCGCTGTCGGTGAGCACCGCGAGCAGCCCCTGCAGGAAGCCGAGCGCTCCGTCGTGATCGAGGTCGCCCCGGACACCGCCGGCCCGTTTCACCGCCGCCGCCACGTGCGGTTGCCCGCCCAGCCAAGCGATCAGTCCCTCCGCGGCCGCGGTTTCGCCGGCCGCGGTCGCCCGCCGGTACGCCCGTAGGGCGGCTGAGAAGGACGGCGCGACCCGCCCGACGGCGGCCAGCCGCTGTTCCAGCAACTCGTCGACCCGGCGCGCCAGCTCATTCTCGACGACCTCGCCGCCGGCGAGAACGTCCTCCTCCAGCGCGAAGAACCAGGAATCGACGATGGGACGCAGCGCGCTCGGCGCGAATTCGGCGGTCGCGAGCCGTTCGGCGAGCCGGCGGTAGACCGTTTCGAGCCGGTGCAGCGGGGTCTCGTTCTCGGAGATCGCGATCTCGGCGGTGGCGAACCCCCGGGCCTTGGCCCGCTCGGCGAGCCAGCGGGTGAAGAACGTCTTTCCCGCGCCGTAATCGCCGCGGATCGCCCGGAACGTCGCCTGTCCGCCGGCGAGCCGGTCGAGATCCTCCTCGATCGCCGTGGTGAAGCGGTCAAGACCGACCGCGAGCACATCCAGGCCCTGCCGCGGCACGGTTCCGCGCCGAAGCGCGTCGATCACCTCCCGTCGGCGTTGTTCGGAGATGGTCACGTCAGACCGGCCTGCGTCGCCAGCAACGCGGCGTTCAGCCGCACGGTGTCACCATCGATCCGCAGCACCTCGTAGCCGTCGATGTTCAGCACCCGCTGCGCCGCGGCGAGGTGGCTGGCGATCCGCGCGTCCGGCACGTCGAGCGCGCGGGCGACCGTGGCCCGCGTGGCGGCGCCGCCACGGGCGTCGAGCGCCCGCAGGAGCAGCCCGAGCCGGTCCGCGGGCATGGCCCCGCGACGCATCCGGGCGAGCCGAGCCCGCATCACCTCGGTATCGAGCACGCGATCCACCCACGGTTGCGGCGTCACCTCGGACTCGTCGAACAGACCGAGGTCCGGCTGTGCGGCCGAGCCGGCACGTCCGGCCCGCGTGGTGCCCGTGGCCGGCGTGGTGCCCGTGGCCGGCGTGGTGCCCGTGGCCATCGGCTCCACCCACCAGGGAGGCGCGGCATGGTGCAAGGGAGTCCAACCGGGCAGGTCGAGGTCGACCCGACGCAGCAGCGCCAACGGGATCACGATCTCCTGGGCACTGGCGCCGCCGTGGTAGCCGTTGCGCAGGGCCGTATAACGTAGCCGTTCGTTCCAGGCGGCGACGATCCGGCCGCCGCCCAGCAGCACCCGCGGGCCGATGAGCGTGACCTCGTCCTCGTCGGGCGGGCGCGCCGAGGATCGCCACCGCGCGCCGCCGCTGTCGTCGGAAACCAGCCGGGAGCCGCGTTCATGGACGTGGCCGTGGTCGCTGACCAGCAGGACGGCCCGGCCCGATCCGTCCGCGGTGGCCAGCAGGTCGAGCAGCCGATCGACCGAGCCGGCGGTCCAGGGGGTGCGCCCACCCTTGTCCAGGGTGTCGTCGACGGTGTTCACAACGATGCCGACCACGGGGGCGTCGCCCCTGATCGCGTCCGCGACGCGCGGCTCAAGCACCTCGCCGGCACCGGCCGCGGCGAGGTCGCCCTTGTGGAACAGCGGCCAGCCCCGCTCGGCGAAGGATGCCTTCTCCTGGCTTTGCGTGCCGTCCACGAGCCGCCCGCACAGCAGGCTCGTCCGCGAGGTCCGGGTGACCGACGGCAGGGTGGCCAGCACCGGTCGGGCCGGGGTGAGGGTGTGTTCTACCCAGCCCCGGGTCGACAGGTCGGCGAGCAGCTCCCGCGCCACCCCGGTGGACATCCCGTCCAGTACGAGCAGCAGCAGCCGGCATCGGCCGGCCAGCGGCACCACGATCTGGTCGAGCACGTCCTCCACCGGCAGCAGCTCGCCCAGCGTCGACCCGGTGCGGGTGTGGTCGGCGAGCAGATTCGCGAACCGCCGTTCGTGTTCGCGGCGACGGGCGTCGACCGTCGTGCACAGTGTCCGGTAGGCCGCGGCGACCACCTGATCGACGTCGCCCTCCCACACCCGCGCCCGGGCCAGGTCGACCCATGCGTCCTGGTCCTGCTGCCGACGGGACGCCTCGGCAAGGCTCGGCGCCGGTGGTCGGGCGGACGCGGCCTCCTGGGCCAGCCAGCGCAGCAGCCGAACGGCCATCTCGGCGCGACTCACCCGCTCGGCATGGTCGGCGGCCAGCGCGTGCGCGTTCAGCCGCGCCACCTCATGTTCGACCGGCCCCAGATCCTCGGCGCGTAGCCGCCGCTTGCGCAGCACCGCGGCGACCTGCGAGCCAATGTGCCGCAGGCGCTGGGTGAGACCGGATTCGAGGACGGCGCTGGGATAAGACAGCTCAGCGGCGCCCTGCCCGGCCAGGATCTCCTCGGCGCGTCGCAGGATTCCGCCAGCCACGGCCCGCCCCTCCTGGCCGAGCAGCCGCTGAACCAGCCCTTCAGCCGCGCGTCCCCATTCCGCGGCGACGGACGGGGCGAGAGCGCCGTCGACCACCCGCGTCTCCAGCATGGTGCGCGGCACCTGCGCCGTGTCCCGGACCTCGGGATGGCTGAGAGCCGCGAGCACCAGTCCGACGGCGACGGCGTCGGGACCGTAGGGCCCGGCGAAGCACCGGAGAACGGCGGCCACCACGTCGCCTCGACCGCCGCGGCCGGCAAGCCATCCGCTCATGCCGGTACGCACCGCCGGGTCCAACGCGCGCCACCGCGCGAGGTGTTCGGCGTCGAGGCTCCATCGCAGCAGGCCCGCGAGGTCGAGGTCGAGCGGGGTGAGCCCGGCCTGGGTCTCGGCGAGTGTGGCCAATGCCGTGGCCCGGTCCAGGTAGCCGTTGCGCGCGGCGGGATACCCGTCCGGCGGGGGGGTGGCGAGCAGCGCGTTCACCGCCCACTGCTCGTCGACGAGGGCCGGATCGATGCCGTGTGCCCGAAACAGGCTGGTGAGCTGCTGCCAGCGATCAAGCGGCAGGATCTTCTGACCGGCGAGCCGGGCAGTGATGCTCGTCCCCAGCTCGCCGGTTTCGTACTCGGTGAGCAGGACGAGTACCTCCCCGGCAGGGAGATCGTCGACCTGTTGCAGCTCGTCGCGGATCGCGAGGGTGGACACGCATGGCCGGACCACTACGCCGCGGCCACCGGGCAGTTCCAGGCGTTCGTCGTGCGGCCACACCGGCGCCGCGGCCAGGGCGACGACGCGCGCCTTCTCGTCTCGGCGGAGCACCTCGGCCACCTTCGCCCGGACCAGGACCGGCGCGGCTACCACGGTCACCGCACGGCCTGCCAGGTGACTTTGATCCGCCAGCCCTGGGCGGTGAGCGCCGCGAGCGTGGACGTGAACTCGGCAACCGAGTCCTGATCGACCTCGCGGGCGCCGCTGGTTGCCACGCCGCCCGGTGTCGCCACGCCCGGTGTGGCCACGCCCGGCGGGTTGATGGTGCCGGTTCTGCTCGCTGGGCGGGAGACCCGTCGGCTCCATTCCAGCAGCAACCCGCGAGCCTTCCTGTCCGCCTTGGTGAGCGCCGGCTGGAGGTGCTGGACGTACTCGTTGGCCGCCCAGACCGCGGCGAGCTCGGTCACCAACGCGGCTGCCTCCGCGCCCCGCGGATGCTCGGGTCCCCAGTCGGCCACGGTGGTGAAGATGTTCCAGTCCACCTCCCGGATGGCCGCGTCGAGATCGGCGGCGGTGGTCAGGCTCCGACCGGTGTGCAGCGGGACCGCGGGGAGGTCGAAGGCGGCGAGCCGCTCGACCAGGGCCAGATTGTCGGTGATGGTCGCCAGGTCCGCACAGAGACGCAGCGCGCCCTGGGCGATCCGGACTCGTTCCGTCGCCGGGTCGGTGCCGTCCCGGAGCACGGTCGGTCCTCGGCGGATGAGGGCCGCGTGCAGCGCGCGAACCTTCGGAAGCCGGTCCGCGACGGCTGATCGTACCCGAGTGGCCAGCAAGGCGACGTTGCGCGCGGTACACAGTTCGGTGATGTCAGTGATCAGGAAGAGGGCGTGCGCCCGGCCGCGGGCCTCCTCCCAGGTGTCCCGATCGGGTAGCGGCTCGGCGACAACGCGCGCGTCCGCGGGCAGCGGGCGCGGGATGCTCACGTCGAGCGGCCGGCCGTGGAGGATGCCGCGGTTGGTCTGCTCGGCGAAGACCAGCACAACAAGGTCCGCGATCTCCTGGGGCAGACCCATCCGCTTCGGCTCGTCCAGCCAGGCACGCAGGTCTCCGACCGTGACCGGCCGGCCCGCCGCCTCGGCCTCGATGATCTTTCGGCCGAGGTGCCGTTCCCAGTGGTGGCCGAGGACGAAGTACTGGTCGCTCTGCTCGCCGAGCCCCAGCGGGTTGGCCACCTTCCGCATGACGGGCCGCTCGCTGGATTCGACCATGATCCGGTGCTCGGGATGTTCGATGGCCCGGCGCACCTGGGCGTGCACTTTTGCCAGGTCACCCGGGCGCACCTCGCCGTCGAAGTGGGGGTGGGCCGGGAACTCCCAGCTCAGTGCCTGGTCGAGCAGGTTTTCGAAGGCGGGGCGCAGGGCGGCACCGGCGGGGACCCGGGGCGTGAATCCCGGTTCGAGGCTGACGAACATGTCGATCCCGCCGTGCGCGGGATCGACGACCGTCTCGTCCGGGGTGACGAGGCCATAGGCTTGCAGCAGCGCGTTCGTCAGTTGGCTGCGCAGCTGGTCGAGCTGCGCGGTCAACTGCTGGTGGGCGATAGCCCGGTCATTGTCGGACAGGTGCCCGGCGAGTTGGTCGAAGCTCGGCCCGACGGCGTATTCCAGCCGCAGGTAGCGGCCCAGGCTCCATTGGGTGTGTGCGGTGAAGTGCCGCGGGACCCAGCAGAGGGTGCGCGCTGGGAGCGCGTCCCGCAGCCGCGAGACCCGGTCGAGGGCCTCGGCCGGGGAGTGGTCGTCCGGATCGAAGGGGACGTCGAGGGCGAGCCGCCAGCCGTTGTGGGTGGGCGTGAACATGCTGTCGCCCACGTCACCGGGGTCGCGAAGATAGCCGTAGATGAGCTCGACGTTGCGTTTGGTGCCGCGCCAGGTGGCGGTGACGATCGTCGCGCGGTCGATACCCTCCGGTTTCGTGGCGCCGAGCGCGTCGAACAGCAGCGTTCGCACGGTCAGCCGGCGGTCGCCGGGCGAGTCGGCCCCCTTGGCGTTCTCCAGAATGCCCTCGATGTCGACGCCTTCGAGCCGCACCGACAGGAGCGGGCTTGCGTCGTCCCCGCTGACCTGCACCGCGCCGAGCCGGGCCGCCCATTTGCGGACGACCTGGGTGACCGCGCCCGTCTCCTGACCCGGCACCATCGACCGGATGTACCCGTGGTTGAGGGCCACGATCCGGCGGGCGGTGAGATCCCGCATCGACGGGACCTCGGGGAGCAGGGCGGCGAGCACCAGGGTCTTGGCGATCCGGTCGTCCATGTGCACGGCGTGTTTCGGGGCCACCCCGGTGACGGTTTCCTCGGTCAGCCCGTGGCTTTCCAGGATGAGCCGACGGATCTCGCCGTAGACCTTCTGCGCGTTGCGCCACAGTCCGCCGAGCTCGCCGCTGATCGGCGACGCATCCGTGATGAGCGCGTCGAACAGGTCGGAGACGGGGACGAGCTGGCCGAGCTGCAGGGTGTCCCGCTGGTCAACGAGTAGCTGCTGCATGACCCGCAGCGCGGTCCGCTCCCGCTGGAGGAACCCGGACAGCGCGACGAGCGTCTCGACGAATGCCGGGCTGAACGGATAGGTCAGCCGGAACGCGGCCCGGTCGGCGTGGGCGGTCATCAGCGCGGCCCGGATGTCCGCTCGGACCCGGTCCATCGCGGCGAACGAGGTGTCGATCTGTGCCCGGGTGGCATCGCTGCGCGGCCGCAGGACCCGCTTCGACATGATGAGCGGCAGGTTGTTGTCGGAGAGCTTGATCGAGCCGAACCGACCCTCCCACCACTTGAGACTGTCGGCGAAGGCAAGATGTTCGGTGCCGGGCAGGTTGGTGCCGACGAGCTCGCGCAGGTCCCGCTGGCGGGCGACGAAACTGATGATCGGCACCGGTCGGTCGGCGTTGGCCGCCTCGACGAGCTTGGCGACCTTGGGAGCCTCGTTCGCCACCCAGGCGTGATCGGCCATCCTGGTGGCGAACCACAGGATGAGCTCGTCGAGGAAGAGGATCAGCCCGTCGTAGCCGAGGCCGGCGGCATGCTGGCTGATCGCGGCCAGGCCGTCGTCGATGTTGACGTAGCCGGTGGCGGCGCCCCGGGCGAGCTCGGCGAACCCGACCAGCGCCTTCTCCAGGGTGCCGACCAGGTCGCGGCGCTCCTGCGCGGCGGGAGCGGCGGTCAGTGCCTGCTCGAACCGGTCGGCGTCCCAGGCCCCGTGGTTCAACGTGCCCCAGCGCGGGTCGGCAGCCGAGCTCCGGTCGCCGCCGCCGAGCAGGCCGAAGAACGCCTGGTCGCCGAGTTGGCCGCGCAACGCCACCGCGGTGTCGAGCAGCGGCTTGTCGATGAGGACGGCGGGCAGCGGCGCGTCCGGGTGCAGCGCGCGGACGTGCGCCAGGTAGCCGCCGAGGACCGCCTCCTCCAGCGACGTCTTGCCGACGAGATGATACGGCACGACGAGGAACTGCTTGCCGATGACGTCACCGTCGAATGCGGTGATGACAGGGGCGAGCTCGCCGATCGCCCGGGCCCCGGGGTGGTTCCGCGCCAGCGCGCCGAGCACAGCCATGAAGTGGCTCTTGCCGGACCCGAACGAGCCGTCGAGGTAGGCGGCCTTGCTACTGCCGTCGGTGAGCGCGCTCTTGATCAGACCCAGCGCCTCCCCGAACCGGATGGCCAGCTCGGGGGTGACGACATACTCGCGCAGGGTGCGATCGATCTGGGTCACGCCGCGGGACAGGTCGAGGACGAAGTCCCCCGGGTACACGGCCTCGGGGATGTCGAGGAGTTCCGAGATCAGGGTCATGACCGGGCCGCCTTCGCCGGAGTCGTGGCGGGCTTATTCGCCGGCTTCTTCGCCGGCTTCTTCACCGTGGTTCTCGTCTTCCTGGCCGCGGGGAGCCAGCCGGTGAGATCGTCACGGGTCAGCCCGAGCTGGCGCACCTGCTCGTCGAGGAAGCCGGTGTAGGCGTCCGCGGGCCGAATACCGAACTCCGGGTCCAGTTCCGAATGCCATTGCGCGACCCACGGCAGGAGTTCCAGCAGCCCGGCGAGCAACGGCTTGGTTTTCTCGGCGTCCCAGGCGTCGACCTCGCGCCGATCGGCGATATAGGTGGCCAGCGCCTGCGCCTGCTGGAGATGATCCCAGCCGGCCCAGCCCAGCAGCAGGGTCCCGTCCCGGGAAGCATCCGGGTACGAGATGAACCGCTCCTTGGGCACGTCCAGCTTCCCGCGGCTGCGCCAGTAGGACGTCTCGCGGAAGTCGGTCTGTTTGTACTTCGGCGGCACCTTGATGTCGATGATTTTACGCGGTGGGGCCGGTGGCAGCGGCTCGTCGGACTCCTTACGCCGCTCCTCCTCGGCCCGGATCCGCTCGTCCTCGGCATCCTGCTCCCGCTGGAGATCCCAGGTGCGTTCCCACTGCGCCCGGACCCGCAGCCCCATGTCGGTGTACCGCCAGGCGGCGAGGAACGGTACATGCTCGTCGCGCACGAGATCGGCGACCACGTCACCAAGAGCGGTGTCGCGGGCGTAGAGCCTGGCGACGGCGGTGAACTCGGCGTCGGTCCGCAGCTCGTCGGCGAGCTGGGCGACGGTGCGCGGGGTCGGTTCCGGTCGGTGCCACAGTTCGCGGGCCTCCAGCCGGTCGAGCAGCCAGGCGCGCAACGCCTCGGCCTCCATCTCCGCCCACGGCCGGCTCGCCCAGCGCCGCTTGCATTCCGGCCGCTCGATGAGGTGAAGGTACGGATCATCGTCGATCTTCGCCAGCCGCCGCTCGACGAGGGCCCGGTAGTCCTGCGGCCAGTGCGCGGGCAGCTGGATGATCGGCGTCGAGCGGTGCCGGGTGAACCATTCCGTCTCGGTCTCGCCGGCATCGTGCTGCCGCGCCAGCACGATCTCGAACGCCCGTTCGCCAAGCGCCAGCGGCGGCTTCGTCACACTCGAACCGATCAACCCGTCCGCGTCGTCGCCGAGCAGCCCGTAGAGACCGTAGACCTCCCAGTCCAGCTCCTCCTGCGCCGAGATCATCTCCGCCCGGATCCGCTCCCACTCCGCCCGCGCGTGCACGAGTGCCTCCCGGGTCGGAACAGCGACCCTGGCCACCGCGGCCGGCGCGACCCGCTGGAGCTCCTGAGCCAACCCGTCCAGCCGCGTCGCCAACACCAGTGGCGCCCCGTCCGGCAGCGGAAACTCCTTCAGCTTGGTCCCGGTGAACTCGTAGAAGTGTTCCCAGTCGTCACTGGTGAAGCCTCCTCCCTGGCCACGGATTCCTTTGTCGTGGCTCACCTGCTTGAGCCAGAAGCACGCCGCCGACGAGTTCAGCACCCCGACCAGCCGCAGATGTTTCTCCTCCGTGGCTCCCTCGGGCAGCTTGAGAACGGTTGCGGTACGATTGAATATCTTGCCGCCTCGGTCGAGTGTGAAGTGGTTGTGGGTCGAGACGAACGGAAAGGCGATCGCCAGCGGGGTGTGCAGTCGGTTTGCATATATTTCTAAATATGCATACCATGGTCGATCGTTTTCGGCAAGACTTCTACCGAATATTGTGCGAGCAGACAGGATTGTTCGGTTTGGCCAGAGGAGATTTTGTACAACTTCCTGATCTTTTAAAAGGGGGATTCCTTTGGTTATGTCGGCATACGGATTAATTGCAATGGGAGGTTGTTCGATCGTGTAGTCACGTACTAGCTCGCCGAAAACATGGGGGACCATGTTGTCCTGAAACCTGGTCACCGCCGGAGAACTATGGGCAAGTATCCAAGCGTCATCTTCGCCGAGCTGGACGGTGCGTCCGATGTCAACTCCGAGATTATGTAGACGCGCGCTGGTTGTGTCTATCTGAGCTTGCAACTGAGCCGCTCCACCGCCAGCGAGTGACCAGGGATGCCTCGCAAGATCTATCCGCTTGATTCCGAGGGTGCTGATATACGCATCCGTGTGGTCAGCATTCGCGAAGTTCTCTACTATTCGTGTCCACACGAGGCCTTTGGCCGGGTCGGCCGGTGCGCTGGGCTCGCCCCGGATCCCAAGGACAGTCTGCACCGTGGTCAGGGAGGGGCGGCGGTGGCGGCCGAAGATGAGGACGGTCGGGGTTCCGTGGCCGGGGATGTAGGCGCCGCTGGTGTCGACGAGCAGGGTGAGGTCGACGCTCGGGAAGAACTCCTCGATGAGTTTCTTGCCGAACTCGCGCTTCATGAAGGAGTTCGCGGTGATCTGGCCGGTGAAGCCGCCGTTGACCGCGAGTCGGAAGAACCGCTGCGCGAACGGCACGCTGAGCGCGTACTGGCGATGGCATGCGCTCCAGCGCACCCGATAGGCGTTGCTGGGGGCCCGGTCCTTGACCGTGATGTACGGCGGGTTGCCGACAACCGCGTGGTAGCGGGCTTCCAGGATCTCCTTCAGCTCGCGAGCGTCCTCGTACTCGTAGGTGAACTCACCCTCACCGGTGGAACCCGTCAGGGCGTGGGTGGCGACGCCGTCGAGTTCGTCCTGCTGATCCTCGGTGCCCCACAGCAGGGAGTCACCGATGGCGATGCGGATGCGCCAGACGGGGGCGTCGACGAGCCGGGTGATCCCGCAGACGGCCAGTGCGGCGATGACGAGGCGGAACCGGGCGATCGCCGCCGCGAACGGGTTGATGTCGACACCGTGGACCTGGCCGAGTACGCGCTCCACGTGGACCTTGACGTCAATCCCATGTTCCTGCTTCTGCCACCGGTCGAGCAGGAGGTCGAAGGCGCCGAGCAGGAAGTGCCCGGAGCCGCAGGCCGGGTCGATCATCCGAACCTCGGCGAGGCCGAACTCGTCGATCGCCGGGGCAAGGGTCCGGCCGAGGATGAACTCCTCGACGAACTCGGGGGTCTGGAGCAGCGCGTAGTCCTTACGCGCCTGTTCGGAAAGATCCTGGTACAGATCGCCGAGGAAGCGGGTGGAGGACGCCGGATCGGAGAAGTCGTGGACGAGAGCGCCGGTTTCCGGGTCGATCCGCCGCCAGAACTCCAGCAGGCCGGTCGCCGCGTCCGGTGAGA
Source organism: Frankia sp. BMG5.23 (assembly GCF_000685765.2). NCBI lineage: Bacteria > Bacillati > Actinomycetota > Actinomycetes > Frankiales > Frankiaceae > Frankia > Frankia sp. BMG5.23. The sequence continues at coordinate 45,783 of NZ_JDWE01000029.1, read as the reverse complement.
TGTCCACCAGGTGCAGCGGGTTGTGCCGGTTGACCAGATCCCGGGTTGCGTCGTACGCCTCCAGCCGGGCGACCGCCGCCCGCAGGTAGTCCAGGTCGGAGTCATTCTTGTGGTCCTCCGCCTGGAAGTAGAAAGTCTGCCATTCCCGGGCCTCGGCCACCCCGTCGACCCGTTCCCTGGCCTCGCCTGTCTCGTCGGCCTCCTGCTCGGGGCGGACCGGGCCGGCCAGCATCGGACGTCCCAGCAGCGTGTTGTCCTCGCAGAATCGGGTGAACACGCAGGCCAGCACCCAACCGACCGCCACCTGGGTGAGCTGCTGGTCGAGCCACGTCTCGTAGCCGACGCCGGTGCGACAGCCGGTCTTCGCCTCCTGGTACCGCTTGTGCAGCCGATCGTCGACGTCCCGGTCCGACCGGGCCCGCGCGCGCAGGTCCGCCTCCAGGCCGCGGACCTGCCGCTGGAGATCGGCCAACAGGCGTCTCGCCTCGATCACGCTGCTCCTCCCTCAGCGCCGTCGGCGAGCCGAGACTCGTGCCGGACAATCCACTCCTCGGACAGCGCCAGGCCCTGGTTGCCGAACTGGGGCACGGGAGCGCCACCATCCAACAACGGTTGTTTGTCCACGTCGGCCCAGGGTACGAGCAGCCACACCGTACGCACCGGTGATGTCTCGGTCGCCATCCGCACCGATGCGCGCAGCTCATCCAGTACCACCAGCGCCGGATCGTACCGGGCGACCACCCCCGCATTCGTGATCAGCACCGCCGGCCCCGCGGCCTCGATCGAGGCCCGCACACCGGCGAGCCCGGCCTGCGCGACCCTTGAGAGGTTGGCCCAGTCGCGCGACGATCGGTCGGCGGCGTCGGCCGCCAGGACGATCGACCACTGCACCCGGTGCTGGGCGCAGAACTCCCGCATCCCCGCGAGCAGGGCTTGTTCCGCGTCGACAACGGTGACATCCTGCGCGGCCAGGCAGCGTTCGGCCCGGGCGAGTCGCCGCGGCGGCACCGACAGCACCAGCCAGCCGCCGTCCACCAGCGAACGGGTGAGCCGGTCATCCGCGGCCAGCACCTCGTCGGAGACCCGGCGCCATCCCATTGTCGTCCAGGCGGCGCCCGCGCCGGTGCTCCAGCGCGGCCTGGTTCCACGGGAGGTGACCAGGGAGGTGAGCCCGGTCACCTCGATGCGGCGGGTCACGTACCGCTTTTTCTCGTCGTCCCAGCACAGCGGCACCCCGGCCGCGTCGAGCAGGGCGTCCAGCTCGGGACGGCCGGGCAGCGCGCCCGCGTGCGGGAACCGCACGATGATCCGCTCGGCCACCTGCTCGGGGGTCAGCTCCGTGCGGCCGTACAGCGCCCCGGCGGCCAGCCGCAGCGCCCGTCCCGCGTCGAGGCCTCGCGGGTAGACCTCCAGGCGCGGCGTCACCGCGGCGTTCTCGGAGGCGATCATGGCGACGTCGAGGAGCCGTTCGGGGAAGATCAGGGAGGGGTCGGTGTCGCCGGGGGCGCGGACGGCGCGCAACGTCTCGATGACCCGAGCCGGAGCCGGCAGCGGGTCCGCGCCGGCGAGGTCGTCGGCCGCGCCGCCGAGCCGGGAGGCCCAGTCCAACCGATCGGCGGTGGAGGGCCCGTCCCCGGCGCGCGCGGGGCCGGCGGCGACGAGGATGCCGTTGGGCTCTCGGCTGTACACCAGCCGTGGATCGCCACCCATCTCGGAACCGCCGGAGGCGTCGTGGGTGGTGTCGTGAGTGGTGTCGTCGCGGGGGGAGTCGTCGGCCAGCTCGGCATCGATCGCCGCGCGTACGACGGCCTCGGCGAGCCGGGAGCGCAGCGGTTCCTCCACCGTGCTGCCCTGAAAGTCGAGCAGGGCCGCCGCGCAGTGCCGGGCGGAGGCGACCCCACCGACCGACTCGACGACCTTGACGATGGTGTCCCGCAGCTCTCGCATCCCGTCGAGGGCCAGCCAATGCCGCTCGAACCTGGCTACCGCCTGCCGGACGGTACGTTGCTCGCGGTCAAGGGCCTTGGCCGCGTCGCGCACGCTCGTCCATGCGTTGCCGCCCTGCTCGCCGAGGCCGAGCAGGGCTTCGGCGACGGCCCGGTCGGTCGCGCGGGGGATGAGCCCGGCGGCGACGCGGTCGAGGAGCGTCGGCTCGGTGGGCCGCTCGGCCGGGGAGGAGGTGACCTGGCCGGCCAGCCGGTCCAGGTCCGCACGCAACTGCTGGCGGGTCTTCGTACCGATGCCGGGCAGCCAGACGACCTGGGCGGGCGACAGGTCGAGCGCGCCGCCCACCGTATCGATCGACAGCCGTTCGAACACCGACAGCACCGGGCGGGACAGACCGGCGGCGCCGATGGGCGTGTCCCGGCTGATGCGCGCGGAGGGCGGCTGCGGGACCACGCTGGCCGGTTCGGCCAGGATCGCGTTCCAGGCGCGGCGCATGTCCTCCGCGGTGTCGAAGCGCTGTCTGACGTCCCGGTGCAGCGCTCGGCGGAAGAACTCGGTGAGACCGGTCGCGTACGACCGGTCGAACAGCTCGGGTTCGATCGCCACGTCGGCGTCGACGAAACTCGGATGCCCGCCATGGGTTCCGTACTCGGGCCGGCGTGCGGTCGCCATCTCGTAGAGCGTCACCGCCGCGGCGTATCGCTCGGCAGCCTGATCCCATCGGCGGCGCTCGCCGCGGCCGAGGAACGGGTCGAGGTACGGGCGGGTGCCGGCTTCGATGGCCTCCAACGGCTCCTTCGCCAGGGAGAAGTCGAACAGGACGAGCTGCCGCTTCTTGCCCCTGCCGCCACGTTCGGCGACGCCGAGGTTGTCCGGCTTGATGTCGCGATGCGCCAGCCCGGCCCGCTGTAGATGCTGGACGATCTCCAGCAGGTCGTCGCCCCACCCCTGGAGCCATTCCGGTTGTAGTCGGCCTCGCTCGCGTAGCTCCTGGGCGAGGGTGCGTTCCCCGGCTGAAGTGATCAACAGGGCCCGGCGTGGGCCGACGTCGATCACGCCGTCGCTCAGCAGCTGCACGACACCGGGATGCTCGCTGAGGGTGCGCAGCGTCTCGGCCTCGGCGACCAACCGCGGATCCCTGTCTCGGTCCAACGACACCTTGAGAACCGCGCGCCCGCCGTCCCGCTCGACGAGCAGAGCGAGCGCCGTCGAGCCGCGGCCCAGCCGGCCGAGGACCGAAAATCCGCCCTCCAGTTCGGCGCCGGCCTCGGCCTCCAGGGGATCAACGACAACCGGTGCCTCCTCCGCGATGGCGGCCAGCCGTTCCCGAACCAGGTCGAGATCGAGCAGGAACGCGGCCATGTCCCGGGTGCGTTGCTCCGGGTCGGCCTCGGTCGCCCGGGCGACGAGCTCGTTGAGCTCCTCGGAGACGGCATCAACCTGTTCGGCGAGTAACAGTCGGTTGTGTTCGGACAGACGTCGGCTGAGCTCCCCGGATGAGGCCGCGGGGGGTTTCCCGGTGAAGATCCGGTAGGCGATGGCGCCGACCCCGAAGACGTCGAGGGTGACCCCCTTCGCCGTGCCCCAGCTCCACTCGGGTGCGAAGTAGGCCGCGGCGGCGTCGTCGGCCAGTTCGACGTAGCCCCCCGTCGACGTGGCCGGGCCGGTGGTGCTCGGTATCCCTGACGTCGATTCGGAGCCGCGGGAGGCCGTCTGCCAGTCCGTGATCTGGAGGGCGAAGCGGTCGGACCGGCGCCGAACCCAGACGCATCGCGGGCTCAGGCCCCGGTGCGTCAGCACCCGCCGGTGGGCGTACGCCATGGTCTCGGCAAGGACGCGCAGCAGTGCCAACCGATCGTCGAAGGACAGCTCGCGTTCGTGTTCTTGGAGGAAATGGTCCAGCCGGATCAGCTCGGGATCGTGGGGAAAGACGAGCGCGGGGCCCAGATCGTGCTCGACGAAGTCGATCGGCGCCGCGATCCCCGGATAGTCGATGCCGCGTAGTGCGAGGTACTCCCGCTCGGCGGCCCGCACGAGCTGGTCACGCTGGTGCACCGACTCCACACCACTGGCCAGATAGATCCGCACCCGCCGCGGCCGGTCGTCGGGAAACCGCTGGTTGCGGGCGAGGAAGTCCTGCCAGCCGACGCCCTCCTGGAAGGCGGGCAGCTCCAGGCGAAGGCTGCCGACGGTCCGCGCCCGCTGGGACGGGCGGATTCCGGCCTGGTCGACGGCCCGGGCCAGGGCATTACTGAGCTCGCCGTCCACCCGGCCGGGCTGCCGCGCGAAGTCCAGGAAACTCGGCAGCTGGGTCTGGTCATGCCGTCCGAAGACGTGCGCCCGGCCTTCTGGGACAAGGCGGATCTCCAGCCGCGCGTCGCTCAGGAATACCGCGCCCTCCACCCATGGCACCCGTCGGCCCCGCATCGCCGGCCGGGAAACCAGCAGCGACTTCAGTTTGCGGGCCTTGCGGTTTGCTCCGATGACGGGGTTGTCGACCGGGGCGCGGTGGCTCTGACGCCAGGTGCCCGCGTCTCCCACGAGGACACCGGACCAGGACTTGATCTCCAGCACGACGATGCCCGCCGGCAGGACGAGAAGCAGGTCGACCTCGTTGACGGAACCGTCGGACCCGAGAAACTCGGCGTTCGCCCAAGCCCGGTAGGGATCCCCGGTTGGTAGCTGCGCCTTGAGATAGGACAGGGCCGCACGCTCCCAGGCGTACTCGGACGGTGTGCACTGCGTCCAGCGCTCATCGTCCAATGGGCCCTCCCCCGATGCGCGGCCGGGCCCGGAACCGGACCGGCACAGTCCAAAGATCTTGAATCGTATCTCTGTGGCTGCAGGTGCTTGCAACCAGTGCTGTGGGTAGGCCGTCCCGCGATGGGCTCCAGCGGTGTCGGGGCTGCCCAATCTCGCCGACGCCGCCGGGTGAGGCCACCGCGGCGCGGTGAGATCTGGACCGGCGGGCATCGGGGGCCAGCCGGGCAGCGGCTGGTCCTTTCCTACCGGGCTTCTGCCGGGGCGCGTTCCACCGGCGGCCGATCAGGCCCCGGAACCGGTGCTGATCCGTTCCCGGTACCGGCTCGCCCGGTAGACGCCGAGGATGCGGTGGTCGGCGTAGAAGGACAGCTCCTCGAAGGCGCGGGCGACGGCCGGCTCCTCCGGGCTGCCCTCGATGTCGGCGAGGAACTGGGTGGCGACGAAGCCCCCGCCCACCATGTAGCTTTCCAGGCGGGTCATGTTGACCCCGTTCGTGGCAAAGCCGCCGAGGGCCTTGTAGAGCGCGGCGGGCCGATTGTGTACCTTGAAGAAGAACGTCGTGACGATCGGGCCGACACCGGCGGCCGCGCGCAGGTTCTCGCCGGACAGAATCAGGAACCGCGTCGTGTTGTGCTCCGCGTCCTCGAGATCGGCCTGGAGGATCTGCAGCCCGTACGCCTCGGCGGCGAGCCGGGAGGCGATCGCGGCCCTGGCCGGATCGCCGGCCTCGGCGATCTCCCGGGCGGCCCCGGCGGTGTCGGCGTGGGCGACCGCCGTCAGACCCAGCGTGCGCAGCGCCTCCCGGCACTGGGCCAGCGCCTGGGGATGGCTGTGCACCGTCTTCACCTCGTCGAGGGTCACCCCGGGCAGGCCGAGCAGCTGGTGACGGATCGGCAGGAAGTACTCGCCGATGATGTGCACCCCGGGGCGGGGGAGCAGATGGTGGATGTCGGCGACCCGACCCGCGGTGGAGTTCTCCACCGGGATCATCGCCAGGTCCACCTCACCCTCCTCCAGCGCGGAGAAGCACTCGTCGAAGGTCTGGTAAGGGACCGCGTCGTAGTCCGGATAGACGTCCCGGCAGGCGATGTGGGAGTTGGCTCCCCGCTCGCCCTGGAACGCGATCCTCTGTCGGGCGGTCATCCATGTCCTCGAATCCGCTGGATCGGGTACCGGCTGGGTCCGTGCCGGCTGGGTCCGTGCCGGTGTTGGTGCCGGTGTTGGCTCCTCGACCGTACAGTCCCCGGGCGAGGAGTCCCCCCGCGCCCGAGGAGCGGGCTCAACCGCCGGCGGCGAGCGCGCGCGGCAGCGTCCGTGGCAGTGTCCGTGGCTCCGTCTCGGGCGGGAGCAGGCGGATGCCGGCGTGCAGCAGCACGACGCCGCGGCGGCCGACGAGCACCGGATCGAGCAGGATCTCGGCGATGGCCGGCAGTTCCTCCCCGAGCCGGGCGACGCGGTGCAGCAGGTCGGCCAGGGCGTCGGTGTCGGCGGCGGGCGCCCCGGAGCCGCCGAGCAGCAGCACACTGCCGCGGATCTCCTGGATGAGCTCGGCCGCGTCCCGGTCGGTCAGCGGCAGCGTGCGGGAGAGCGGGTCGACGAGCAGGTCCGCGACGACCCCGCCCAGGCGCAGTGAGAGCAGCGGACCGACGATGGGATCCTGCCGCAGCCGCACCACGGTCGACACCCCGGCCGGGGCCATCGGCTGCACGAGCATGTCGCCCGGCCCGACGGCGGCGCGGATGGCCTGCCAGGCCTGCGTGAGCCCGGCCGCATCGTCGACTCCGAGCTGGACGGCGCCGACGTCGAGCCGGCTGCGGAACCGTTCGTCGGCGATCTTCAGCGCCACCGGCCGCCCGAACGCCTCCGCCGCGGCGAGGGCCTCGGCCTGGTCGCCGACCCGCCGGCTCGGCCAGGCGCGCAGGCCGACCCCGGCCAGCAGGGTCGCGACGGCGGCATCGGGCAGCCACGCCCCGTCCTTCGGGTAGCGCTCGGCCTCGGCGCGGGCGCGGTCCAGGTCGATGCCGGCCAGCACGGGGACGCTGCCCTGGTCCCGGGCCCGCCAGGCGGCATGGTCGGCCGCGCGGGACAGCGCGAGCGCGGCCGACTCCGGCGAGGCGTAGGACGGCACCGACCCCGGGCCCGGGGTACCCGAGCCGTCCCGGACAGCCAGTTGGGCGGGGATCCCATCCTGCCCGAGAAAGGAGGCGAGCAGCGGCAGGCCGCTCTCGACGGCCACCGCGCGCACCGAGCTCGCCAGCCGGTCGACCTGCGCGTGCGGGGTGACCAGGGTGATGATCGCGTCGACGTCCCCGGAGGCCGCGACCGCGCGCAGCGCGGCGTCGAACCGGTCCGGATCGGCCAGCGGCCCGAGATCGACGGGGTTCGTGGCGTACCGATGGCCGACCAGCGTGGCGAGGCCGGCGCAGGTCGAGGCGGACAGCGCCGGCACGTCGAGCCCGTAGGTACGGCAGGCGTCGGCGGCGAGCGCCGCGAGCGCGCTGGAGGTCCCGACGATGCCGACCCGCCGGCCGGCCGGCAGCGGTTGGCAGGCCAGCAGCTGGGTCGTGTCGAACAGCTGGCTCAACGTGTCGACGCGGATCACCCCGGCGCTGCTGAACAGGGCGCCGATGTCGCTGTGGGCGGCCTCCCGCCCGCTCTTGAGCGCCACGACCGGCTTGTGCCGGCTGAGCTCGCGGGCGATCCGGGCGAACCGGCGTGGGTTGCCCAGGCTCTGCAGATGCAGCATGACCACGCCGGTTCGTGGATCGGAGCGCCAGTACCGCAGCAGGTCGTTGCAGGAGACGTCCGAGCGGTCCCCGATCGAGACGAACGTGGAGATGCCCAGCGCGCGCCGGGAGGCGTCGGTGAGGAACGTGCCCGCGAGCGCCCCGGACTGGGTGAACAGGCCGACCCGGCCGGGCGGGGGGTCGCCGACCGCGAAGGTGGCGTGCAGCCGGACCGTCGGGACGGTGTTGATGACGCCCATCGCGTTCGGCCCGATCAGTCGCATGCCGCCGTCACGGGCGATCCGGATAACGTCCGCGAGCCGGGCCCGTCCCTCGTCACCCCCGTCGGCGAAGCCGGCCGCGACCACGATGACGCCGCGTACCCCCTTCTCCGCGCAGGCCCGCATGACCTCGGCGACCCGTGGCGCCGGCACCGCGACGACCACGAGGTCGATCTCGACTGGGACGTCGCGCAGGTCTCGGTAGGCGTAGACGGACGCCACATGGGTTGCCGCGGCGTTGACCGGATAGACAGAGCCGGTGAACTCGCTGGCGAGCAGCCGACGGAAGATCTCGTGACCGATCGAGCCCGGCTCGCGGCTCGCCCCCACCACGGCGACCGTGCGCGGGTGGAGTAGCCGGGCGATGCTGCGCGACTCCGCCAGGTTCTCCCGCAACGGATGCCTCCTCGCTGGTTCGTCGCTGGTTCCTCGCTGGTTCCTCGCTGGTTCCCGCTGGCGGCGGGGAAGACCGCGACGCCGGCGCGACGCCGTCCGGAAGCGAGGTTTACTCGTGTCGTCGCGGGTAGGTCCGGGTACGCCCGGACAGCATCAGGTAGTCAGCGAGGTGACCATCATGACCGATCCCGGGACGTCGCGCCTCCCCCGGGACGACGCGAAGCAGCAGCAACTCGACGCCGTCCGAGTCGGCGACGACGGCGCCCGCATGACCACCGACCAGGGGATCGGTGTCGAACACACCGACGACTCGCTCGCGGCGGGGGAACGCGGTCCGACGCTGCTGGAGGACTTCCACTTCCGGGAGAAGCTCACTCGGTTCGATCACGAGCGCATCCCCGAGCGGGTCGTCCACGCCCGTGGTGCCGGTGCCTACGGGTACTTCGAGGCGTACGAGTCGCTCGCCGACGTGACCCGGGCGCACTTCCTGGGCGAGGACGGCCGGCGTACCCCGGTGTTCGTACGGTTCTCGACCGTCGGCGGTTCCCGCGGTTCCGCGGACACGGTCCGGGACGTACGCGGATTTGCCGTAAAATTTTATACCGAGGAGGGTAACTTCGATCTCGTCGGTAACAACATGCCGGTGTTCTTCATTCAGGACGGCATCAAGTTCCCCGACTTCGTCCATGCGGTGAAGCCGGAGCCGCACAACGAGATCCCGCAGGCATCCTCCGCGCACAACACCCTGTGGGACTTCGTCAGTCTCGTCCCCGAGTCGATGCACATGATGATGTGGCTGATGTCGGACCGGGCGCTGCCGCGCAGCTACCGGATGATGCAGGGCTTCGGCGTGCACACCTTCCGGTTCGTCGATGCCGCCGGGCAGGGGACCTTCGTCAAGTTCCACTGGCGGCCGAAGCTCGGCACGCACTCCCTGGTCTGGGACGAGACACAGAAGATCGCGGGCAAGGACCCCGACTTCAACCGGCGGGACCTGTGGGAGTCGATCGAGAACGGTACGTTCCCGGAGTGGGAACTCGGCGTGCAGCTCGTGCCGGAATCCGACGAGCACGCGTTCGACTTCGATCTTCTCGACGCGACGAAGATCATCCCTGAGGAGCGGGTGCCGGTGCGGCCGGTGGGACGGCTGGTGCTCAACCGCAACCCCGGCAATTTCTTCGCCGAGACCGAGCAGGTGGCGTTCTGCGTACAGAACGTCGTCCCCGGCATCGACTTCACGAACGACCCGCTGCTGCAGGCCCGGCTGTTCTCCTACCTGGACACCCAGCTGATCCGGCTCGGCGGCCCGAACTTCGCCCAGCTGCCGGTCAACCGGCCGGTCGCGGCGGTGCACAACAACTCCCGCGACGGTTACGGGCAGCATCGCATCCAGCAGAGCCAGACGTCGTACTTCCCGAACTCGATCAGCGGCGGTTGCCCGGTGCTCTCCGATCCGGCGCACGGCGGGTACGTGCACTACGCCGAGCGGGTCGACGGGAACACGATCCGTAAGCGGAGCGAGAGCTTCAAGGACTTCTACAGCCAGGCCACCCTGTTCTGGAACAGCATGTCCTCCTGGGAGCGGCGGCACATCGTCGACGCGTTCAGCTTTGAGCTCGGCAAGGTCGACTACACCCAGATCAAGGAGCGTGTCCTGGGACATCTCGCCCAGGTGGACCACGAACTCGCGGCCGGGGTCGCCGAGAACCTCGGACTGCCGGTGCCACCGGAGAGCACCCCGAACCACGGACGATCCTCACCCGCGCTGAGTCAGGCCGACCAGCCCAGCGGGGTGGCCACCCGCAGGATCGCGGTGCTCGCGGCGGACGGCGTGGACGAGGTGGCATTGCGTTCGGCCACCGCCGCGCTGCGCGAACAGGGCGCGATCCTGGAGGTTCTCGCGCCGCACGGAGGCATGCTCGCCACGGTGTCCGGCGACGCGTTGCCGGTGGACCGAACGCTGGTGACCATGTCCTCGGTCCTCTACGACGCGGTGTTCGTCGCCCCGGGCGAGCGCGGTGTCACCGCACTGACACACAACGGCGAGGCCGTGCACTACGTCGGCGAGGCGTACAAGCACGCGAAGCCGATCGGCGCGGTCGGCGCGGGGGTGTCGCTGCTCGAGATCGCATCCTTGCCGGGCGCGCGGGTCGCCGACCAGGGTGACGCGGTGGTGTCCGACCGGGGTATCGTGACGGTCCGCGACCTTGCGGGGCCGTCCGTGCTCGGCGACTTCGGTTCCGCGTTCGCCACGGCCGTGGCCGCCCATCGGCACTTCGACCGCGCGCTGGAGGCCGTCGCCGCGTAGGGCCGGGTGCCGATGGTGCCGATGCGCCAGATCGTGACTGACGGTCAAGGCCTGTCAGGTCCTCGGGGAGGCCGGGTTCACGCGTGACCACGGTGGTCCGCCGGGTTGGTCACGTCGTTGGCGCCGACGACCAGGGCGGCATCGGCCTGCGCGAACTCGGGGTTGACCGCGGCCAGCTGCGCCATCACCTGCGGCCGCGGCAACGGCGCCAGCAGCCCTACCAGGGTCTGCCCGCCGCGCAGCAACGCGCGCGTCCGCGGGTCCGGGAGGCTGACCGACACCACCACGTCTGCCCGCGCGAACAGGTCGAGCCGTGCGACGACGGTGGCGCCGGCCTCGGCATAGGCGCCGTCGGGAAACCATGCGCCACGTCCGGCTCCGGTCTCGACGAGCACGTCGAGACCGGAGCCGACCAATCGGCCCACGACCTGCGGAACCATGGCCACCCGACGCTCGCCGGGCGCGGTCTCCATGGCCACGCCCACGGTAAGCGGACTCATGGTCTTTCCCCCTTTCGGGATTCTCCTCGTGTTCCCTTCCCCGTTGGGGGGATGAGGACCGATGGCCGTGCGGGCAAGATCAAAGCAGACCAGGTCAGACCAGGTCAGACCAGGTCAGACCAGGTCAGACCAGGTCAGACCAGGTCAGACCAGGTCAGACCGGATCAGATCGCGTTAGATCGGGTCAAATTTGATCAGGCCGGACCGGTCGGAATGGGCCAGATCAGAACTCGAACACCAGCCGGGCCGGGACCCTGCTGTCCAGGACCTCGTCCATGCAGGCGTTGACGTCGTCCAACTTCCGGCCGGAAGCGATCACCCTGGTCCGGCCGGCCGCGTGCAGCCGGAACACCTCGGCCAGATCGTTGCGGGTGCCGACGATCGATCCCTTGACCGTGATCCCCTTCAGGACCGTGTCGAAGATCGGGATGGACATCGTGCCATCCGCCGGCAGGGCCACGCAGACCAGCCGGCCGCCGCGCCGCAGCGAGGCGAACGCCTGCTCGAACGAACGGGGCGACGCGGCGAGCGCGACCGCCACGTCGGCGCCGCCCAGCCGCTGGATGGCCTCGACCGGGTCGGCGGTCCGCGCGTTCACCACGTGGTCGGCGCCCAGTTCGGTGGCCAGCTCCAGCTTGGCCTCGGTGACGTCGACCCCGACGGTGAAACCACCCGCGATGCGGGCGTACTGCAACGCCAGGTGGCCCAGCCCGCCGATGCCGAACACGGCCACCGTCTCGGCCGGGGTCACCCCGGCTACCTTGATGGCCTTGTAGGTGGTCACGCCGGCGCAGGTCAGCGGCGCGGCGTCGAACGACGGCACGTCACCGGGCACCGGCACCGTGTAGTCCGCGTCGGCCACCGCGTACTCGGCGAACGCACCGTCGATCGAGTAGCCGCTGTTGCGCTGGCTTTCGCACAGCGTCTCCCAGCCGCCGACGCAGTAGCGGCAGCGTCCGCAGGCGTGACCGAGCCACGGGATCGCGACCCGGTCGCCGATCGCGCGCCCGGTCACCCCGGCGCCCACGGCCTTGACCACGCCGACGCCCTCGTGACCAGGGACGAACGGGGGAGTCGGCTTCACCGGCCAGTCACCGTGCGCCGCGTGGATGTCGGTGTGGCACAGACCGCTGGCCTCCATCCGTACCAGGATCTGGCCCGGCCCCGGCACCGGGACGTCCCGGTCCTCGATACGCAACGGTGCCCGGAAATCGGTGACAACTGCTGCCTTCATAACATCCTCCAGTCAGGGGAATCGTCGATGGGAAATGCCAAAGGACTCCGGAACCCTGGACTCCGGAACCCTGGACTCCGAGACCCTAGAACAGGCCGAGCGCGTTCTCGTCGTAGCTGACCAGCATGTTCTTGGTCTGGCTGTAGTGCTCCAGCATCATCCGGTGGTTTTCGCGGCCGATGCCGGACACCTTGTATCCGCCGAATGCCGCGCCCGCCGGATACTGGTGGTAGCAGTTGACCCAGACCCGGCCGGCCTTGATGCCCCGGCCCATCCGGAACTGGCGGGCACCGTCCCGCGTCCACACACCGGCACCGAGCCCGTAAGGCGTGTCGTTGGCGATGGCCAACGCCTCGGCCTCGTCCTTGAAGGTGGTGACAGCCAGCACCGGGCCGAAGATTTCCTCCTGGAAGACCCGCATCTTGTTGTGGCCCTTCAGCAGCGTCGGCTCGAAGAAGTAGCCGTTCGCGAACTCTCCGGCCAGCCGCGTCCGGTGCCCACCGGCCAGCAGTTCGGCGCCCTCAGCCAGGCCGATGTCCACGTAGGAGCCGATCTTTGACAGCTGCTGCGCGGAGACCTGCGGGCCCAGCATTGTCGCCGGGTCCAACGGGTTGCCCTGCTGGATCCGGCCGACCCGTTCCAGCGCCCGCGCCATGAACTCGTCGTAGATCGACTCCTGGATCAGCGCCCGGGACGGGCAGGTGCACACCTCGCCCTTGTTGAACGCATACAGCACCAGCCCCTCGACCGCCTTGTTCAGATAGGCGTCGTCGGCGGCCAGGACGTCCTCGAAGAAGATGTTCGGGGACTTTCCGCCCAGCTCCAGGGTGACCGGGATGATGTTCTGCGCCGCGTACTGCATCATCAGCCGGCCGGTCGTGGTCTCACCGGTGAACCCGATCTTCGCGATCTTCGGGCTGGTGGCCAGGGCTCTGCCGACCTCGGCGCCGGGCCCGTTGACGATGTTGATGATGCCGGGCGGGATGACGTCCTGAATCACCTCGGCGAGCTTGAGGATCGACCACGGCGTCGGTGACGCCGGCTTGATCACCGAGCAGTTACCCGCGGCCAGCGCGGGCGCCAGCTTCCACGCCGCCATCAGCAACGGGAAGTTGAAGGGGATGATCTGCCCGACCACCCCGAGCGGCTCGTGGAAGTGATAGGCGTAGGTCCTGCCGTCAATCTCGGAGATCGACCCCTCCAGGGTGCGCGCCGCCGCGGCGAAGTACCGGAAGTGGTCGGCGGCCAGCGGGATGTCGGCAGCCAGCGTCTCCCGCACCGGCTTGCCGTTCTCCCAGCTCTCCGTGACCGCGAGCATCTCCCGGTTGGCGTCGATCGCATCCGCCACCGCGGTCAGCACCTCGGCCCGCTCCGCCGGGGACGCGGCGGCCCAGGAGCCGGCGGCGGCGTGCGCCGCGTCCAGGGCGTCCTCGACATCCTCCGCCGCCGACCGCGGTATTTCACAGATCGGCTGCGCCGTGGCCGGGCTGAGGTTGGTCGAATACTTACCGGCCCGCGGCGGCAGCCACTTTCCACCGATGAAGTTCTCGTACCGGTCCGTAACATGGACGATACTGCCTGGCTTTCCAGGTGGGACGTACGTCATGACAGCCTCCCGATCTCCACAGGGCGGGCACACCTTCCGGCGTGCCCCGACCGGCACGTATGTTTCTCTGCCGAGGCCAAGCACCCCATATCGCGCCAGTCCTGAGACCATGTGCGGAAGGTCCCGACCCCCGATGCCGAACGGGCCGTTCCCGGACCAGTGCCGGGCAGCCTAAGTTGATCATGCTGTTGTGTTGGGTTTTCGGGGTGCGGCGCGGTGTGGCTCGATGACCGGCGACGGCAAAGAGGGAACTGCCCGCGCCAGGGCGGCGCGGGCAGGCCACGGGCCGAGGCCTCACCGGCAGGCCTCACCGGCAGGCCTCACCGGCAGGCCTCACCGGCAGGCCTCACCGGCAGGCCTCACCGGCAGGCCTCAGGCGGCGAGGTCGATCACCACGCGCGACGGGTTCGACAGTTCGAGCACCCGAAAGCCGACCCGATCGTCAACCCCCAGGCCGAAATGGACGTATCCCTCGTAGTCGCCGGTCATCCGATACTGGACGAGCGCGGGAAGCCCGCCGCCGGCCCGCGGTGTGCGCAGCGTCGACCTACCGGTCTCATCGTGGGCCACGGCCGGGAACAACACCACCTCCAGGAACGCCTGCCCCCGCAGCGGGACCGCAACGCCCTCGCCCGGCGACAGCACCTCGGCCACGTAACGCACCTCGTAGCCAGGGAGCTGCCCTTGGAACTCGATCGTCAGCCGATCGAAAGCCATCCCGCCGGCGACGTTGTGCGCGCCGCGCACCGCGACGACCGTCGCGTTACCGTACAGCTGATGCTCGACGCGGCGCGGTTCGCTCGACCAGACCGGCTCCCGCGGCGTCGCGGTCGTGGAAGGCGACGTCACCACCGGTCCATCCGGCGAGCGGGAGGACACGGACGGAGAAGGCACCGGCGTGGTGCCGGACACCGATGGCTTCGGCGTGGTGACGTCGGTGGAGCCGCCGCCACCGGCACCGCCGCCACATCCCAGCGGCACGAGCAGCGCGCCCGCCAGCAGCGCCACCGCCCCGATCCATCGCCGGCCCGTTGTTGTCCGCACCTTCATGCAACTCACCTCGCAGCCCAGCTCACCTCGCCGCCCCGGGTGGCCGAAAGGGACCTTCGGTAGGGGGACGGTCAGGTTAACGTCCCCCGACCAGGTGAGCCGGAAGCACCACGGAGCACCGGCGCAGCTCGAACCGATGGGAGATCTGATGTGCGTGAGCTCAGCTCCCGGGGTAGCGGGTGGACCAGGCCGGGGTGGCCGCGCCGAAGGCGTCGGAGACGGTCGCGGTGTTCTCGATCTCGGTTACCAGATCGTCCGCGACCTGCCCGACCAGCTCATAGCCCGCCAGCTCCTTCAGCCAGGCTGCCGGCAGCGCCGGCTCACCCAGAGCGGCGCCAACGAGGTTCCCGCAGATCGCGCCGGTCGAGTCGCTGTCGCCGGAGTGGTTGACTGCCGCGAGCAGCGCCGTCTGCGGATCGTCGGGCGCCGCCACCGCGCAGTACACCGCGATCGCTAGCGCCTCCTCGGCGACCCAGCCGGCGCCCAGCGATTCCACGCGTTCCGCCGTGGGCGCACCGTCCGCTGCCGTTCCGAGCGCCGCCCGCAGAGCTCTGGCTACTTCCTTGCCGTCGCGTTCGGCCGACAGGCGGCCGAGGGCCGATGCGGTGGCCTGGGTGATGCCAGCGCCGTCTACCATCGCGGCGACGATCCATGCGAACGCGCCCGCGGCGAGGTACCCGGAGGGATGACCGTGGGTGAACACGGCGCATGCGACCGCATGGTCGAAGGAGGTTTCCGGGCCCCGCCGGAGCAGCCCGAACGGGGCCGAGCGCATCACCGCCCCGCATCCCTTGCTGTCGGGGTTCGCCGGCCGCGCGAGCGTGCCCATCTCGGGGCGCCCCAGCCCGGACAGGCAGGCGTTCCCCGGAGCGCGCCGGGCATACATCAGCTGCTGCGCCGCCAACCAGCCGTCCACCTCCCCGGCGGCCGGACCGGTCCGCCGCTGCGTCGTGAGCCAACGCTGGTAGGCGCGCCACAGCACCGCGGGCGGATCGGCGATACCCCGGGAACGGCTGCGGACCGAGGCCCGGATCAGACCCTCCACGGTAAAGAGCGTCATCTGAGTGTCATCTGTAAACGGAGCGTGTACCCCGTAGGCGGCCGTGAGGCCGATGACCCCCGCCGTCCCGTACTCCCGTCGGATCTCGTCAAGCGACTGGAATTCGATTGCCGCACCGAGCGCGTCTCCCAACGCCCCGCCCAGCAGGCAGCCCCGGACCCGGTCCCGGTAGGAGAGGCCGGAGTTCGCATCGTCCGTGGGCGCCGCCGCGCGCCGCTCTGATGGCCACAGGCTGACCGCGAGCCCCACGGCGGACCGGGCGGCCGGGGCGGCCCACAGACGTTCCTTGGTTCCGGCGGCGCCCTGGCTCTCTTCCGGGGTTTCGAGATCGGCGGCGGCGGCGAGTTCGGCGGCGGTCATGCGTTGGCGGGCCAGTGCCCGGCCCGACCTGCTGAGAATGACACCCTCGGCGGTCAGGATCTCCCGTGGATCGTCGGTGCGTTCCGGATCGGGCCAGCGGAAGTCCGGGGAGACGGAACCGTTCAGGAGCAGGACGCGGTGGGCGTTGGAGATCCGGGCACTGGCCAGCTTGGCTCCCACCGCGACGGCGTGGGACCCGATCACCTCCGCGACGTCGGAGTAACTGGTCCAGCGGCCGGGTGGGATCGCGGCCAGTACCCGGCTCATCAGGGTCCATCGCTGGTCCTGGGGCGGCGGTACTACGGACTCGTCCGGGCCGGGCCAGATCTTCACGATCCGCTCGGCGAGCGCCCGGCCACGATTCTGGATCTCCTCCCGGCCCCATCTGTCCTGACCGGCGATTTCTCGGTTCATCGCCAGCCCGCTGTCGGCCAGCAGCTTCTTCTTCTCGGTGAACTCGTGATCGGCGAGTTTCGGATTATAGGCGGTGAGCGTCAGATTGCCCAGAGTATGGACGAGCCTGCGGTGCAGCTCGTCGCGCGTCTCACCCTCGTGGGCATCGGCGTCGAGAACCGCTTTCCATCCCGGTCTCGACAATGACTGGGGGAGGATGTGTTCAACCGTCAGCTTCACGCCCCAGTCGACTGGTTCGAGATGCTCGTAATCCTCTTCCAGGCTGCGCAACACATAGGTGCGCTGAGGGCCGCGTCCGGTCCAGTAGAAGGGATTGAGCAGGACGGCTTCCTTCACAGGCTGATCGGTCGGGAACTTCTTACGCGGGCCGGAGAGAACCCGCGTGACCGCGGCGGCGGTCGGTGTCTGGTCGCCGAGCTCCTTGACGAGCGACATGAGGATGCGGTTGCTGTTGGCGCTCGCGATGCCGACCAGCATCCGCCGCACCAGGTAGCTCTCCACCACCCGGAGTGCCGCGGCGGTCTCGGTGGCGTCGAGACGGTCATTCGCATGCGCGATCAGCATGTGTAGGACGATCGGCCGGACGACGTCCGCCCCCCACCGGCGCAGCCGGTGCAGGGCCTGCCGCAGGACCGGGTCCTCCTCCCGGTCCGGATCGAGGATCCGGCTGAACAGCAGGGCCTTTGCATGCAGCTCGGAGATCCACTGCTCGATGGCGTCCTCGTCCGGCAGCGTCTGGAGATACTGCCGCTGCGACTGGTACACGGTCTCCTTGGTGGCACGGTCGTCGCCGCGGAGCACGAGGTCGAGCCAGACCAGATCCTCCAGTCTGTCACCGAGCAGTTCCTGGAGTGGGAACCACCGCCAGTCGTACACCCGGTCCGCTCGGGTGGGTAGCCGCATGAACAGGTAGTTGCGCAGCAGGTCCGCCTGGGTGAGCCGGCGGCCGGTGTGGTTGAGCGATTCGAAGATGCGGTAGACGTCGTCGTCGACATGCGCGGCGATCTCCACGATTGCGAGCTGACCGACCACGGCCTGCTCGATCAGTGCTGCGTCCAGCGGGTCGTCGGCGTCGCGCAACGCGGCGAGTTCCTTGCGGAAGAACTGGTATGCGTCGCCGATCCCCGCCCGGCCTCCTGCCTCCGGCGACCGCTCGACGAGAGCGGTCCAGGCGGTCCGGTCGGCTCGCGTCGGTAACAGGGTGTAACGTTCGGTTCCGGCCGCGTACCTGTTCATGAGGTACAGATCGTCGATTTTCGCCGCGAGCATCTGATCGTCATCTCGGACATGATCGCGGATCGCGCAGAGCAGGATGCTCAGCGCCGTCAGCCGTTGCTGACCATCTACCACCAGCCAGATCGCCACTCCGGCCGGCGTGGTTGACGGGCTCGGCGCGAGAACCAGCGAACCCAGGAAGTGTGTTGCCGCTGGACCGGCGGCGGCCACGCTCGTGATGTCGGCCCAGAGTTGCCGCAGGTTGGCGCGTTCCCAGCTGTAGGGGCGTTGATACAACGGGACGACGTACTGACACTGACCCTGGAGGAGTTCACCCAGAGTAGTTTCGTTCGCCTTCACTGCTGCTCTCCGCCCTGCCTGGGTAGCCGAATCCGAACCGTTTTGCCACTTACCGGTGGAAAAGACTATCGGAGGCGGCGGATCCGCCCACCGGGTCCGTGCCCGGCCGTCGCCGCGGGCCGGTATGACAAACTGGCGGCAGCGGACGAGTCCCCATACCCCACCTCAGCGCGGTGCCTGTTCCCCTTGTGGCGCGCCCGATCCCGGCCGGGTCCGGCGAGGACCGGCCAGGTGCGCCACGGCGTGCCGAGCGGTGTTGATCGGCCCCGGACCGATCCGGTTGAGGATGGTCCGGTCGAGGCATGACCGGGACGGGACCGGTTCGGCGTGCTGGAGGGGGGTGGCATGGCAGCGGGTTCTGGAAGTCCCGGCGTGACCGGAGGCAATGGCACCGTCAACGTTCATGGTGCCCTCGATGGGCATGGCACCGTCAACGTTCATGGTGCCCTCGATGGGCATGGTGCCCTCAGCGGGCATGGCGCTGTCAACGGTCAGGGCGGCTCGGGAGGTTCGGGCGCCTTCGGTGGTCTCGGTGGTTCGGGTGGTTCCGACTCGTCGGGTCACGTCATTGTCTGCGGGCTGAGCAACCTGGGGCTCCGGCTGGCCGAACAGCTCCGGGCGTCGGGTGTGACGGTGGTGGCCATCGACGATCGGGTCGCCCCCGCCACCCGGCGCAGGGTGGAGCGGTGGGGCGTGCGGGTCCTGGTGGAGAGTACCCGTGGCGCCGGGGCGCTGCGCGAGGCCGGCATCGCCGCGGCGCTCGCGGTCGTGTCCTGTCACGAGACGGACCTCGACAACCTGGGCACGGCGCTGGTCGCGGCCGAGACGGCCCCCGGTGTCCGGCTCGTCGTGGCCATCAGTAACCGCCAGCTCGGCGACCAGCTCGCGGACGCGCTCAGCCAGGTCCGGGTGCTGAACCGGGCCGAGCTCGCGGGGCCGAGCTTCGTCGAGGCGTGCCTCCGCTCGGACGTGACGCACGCCTTCCCGATGGACGAACGGTCCGATGCCGAGGTCTTCGCGGTGATCGAGGAGTCGATCATAGGCCGGCATGCCTTCCGGGCCCGCTATGGCGATCTGACCCCGATCTCGCTGCGCCGCGCGGGGGAGCGCCTCCCCGAGCTCTGCCCGCCCCGCGACGTCTCGCTGCGCCCCGGCGACCGGCTGACGCTCCTCGGGCGGCTGTCGGAGTTCCACGAGCGGGGCATGACGGTCGCGGGCCTGCACGACGCGCGGCTGTTCGCCGCGCTGGCCGGCGGCTCGGCCGAGCATGGCGATCCCGGCGATCCCCGCGAGCCCGGAGGGGTCCGGGGGGTCTGGCGGGCCACGGTGGCCAGGTTCCGGGAGATCGTCTCGATGATCCGTGGGGAGCTCGACCCCCCCTTCCGGTTCGCACTCGCCGCCGTAGTAACGATCATGATGGTCGGTACGGTCGTGCTGTGGTTGACCTACGCCAACCACAACGAGGCCGCACCCGCCGAGTTCGGCCCGCTGGACGCGCTTTACCTCACGGTCGCGACGATGGCCACGGTCGGCTACGGCGACTTCAACTTCGGCGCCGCCGACGAGTGGCTACAGGTGTTCGGCATCGGACTGATGCTGCTCGGCGCCCTGTCGATCGCCGTCGTCTATGCGTTCATTACCAACATCATCATCAGCCGTCGGTTGGAGCGGGTGATGGGACGCGGGCGGGCCGGGGCGGTGCGTGGCCACGTCATTCTATGCGGGCTCGGCTCGGTGGGGGTCGCCACGATGAACGGCCTGGTGCGCGCGGGCCGGCATGTGGTGGTGATCGAGCGTGACGAGAACAACCGGTACCTGCCCGTCGCCCGTGAACGTGGGGTGCCCGTGATCATCGGGGACGCCACCGTCCGCTCGACGCTGCTGGAGGCCGGCCTCGCCCATGCCGCCACGATCGCGGTGCTCACCAGCGACGACGTCGCGAACCTGGAGGCCGTGCTGTCGGCCCGGGAAGCGCACGAGGAGTTGCGGGGGGCGTGGGCGGCCCGCCGCCCCGCCCGGCGGGCCGCCCGGCGGGGCGGCGGGTGGTCCCGCGGCCGGATGCGGGAGTCCGACCCGGACACGCACCACCCCGACCTGCGAGTAGTGCTGCGGATCTTCGACACCACGATGGCCGACGAGGTCGAGCGGCGCTTCGGCATCCATACGGCACGCAGCGCGTCCGCCCTGGCCACGCCGTATTTCGTCGGCGCGGCGCTCGGTTACGACGTCATCAGTACCTTCTACGTGCAGCGCACGCCGTTCCTGGTGGCCAGGATGACCATCCACGCCGGCGGCGGGCTGGTCGGCCCGACCCTGCGGGAGCTGTCCACCGGGACCCGGGTGCTCGCCGTGATCACCGCGGCCGCGAACGCGGACACCGGCGGAGACGTGAATCTGGACAGCGGCGTGAATCTGGACAGCGGCGCGGACACCGACGGCGGCGTGGAGCGGGACGGCCAGGGGGCTCCCGGTGGCGGGCCGGACTACCGGCCGGGACGCCACACCCGGCTCCGGCCCGGGGACGAGCTGTTCGTGGTGGGACCGGTGAACCGGATCGTCGACATGGTGCGGCGCAACCAGCAGGTCGACATCACCACGGCGGGAACTGCGTAACACCATCACCGTGACGGTGCGCTACCTGGACGAGTGGCCGCGCGGCACACAGTCATGCCCGGACCACAAAACCATGTGAATATTTACCGCCTATTTGGATGAAAGGGAACAAGTGGACATCTACCTGGAGGGGATGAACCGCCTCACGGTCGATAGTCCGCAGCCGTCCGTCACGCCCGAGCCGCTCGGCCGGATCATCAACGACCTGGGCCTGTGACCGGCTCGGTAGAGAGCCGCCTCGTTTCCCTATGACCCGGAACTTTCGGTAATTCTGGACGCGGTTCGTGAACCAGCCTTCGGGTAGCCGTCGTCTGCGGTATGAATGCCTTAGCCCCACAGTCGCCCGGGGGCGAGCCCGGGTCTCTGCTCGTCACCTGTATGTCCCCAACATGCACAGGACGGAGAGCTGAAGCGGATGGTCTCGGCGCTGGTCGTGATCTCTCTCGTATTGACCGGGCTGGTGGCGGGCACGTTGACGGTCGGCCTGGTCGCCGTACGGCCCGCGATGCATTCACTGCCGCCCACTCCCTACGTAATGGTCAAGCAGGCGTTCGACATCAGCTACCCGCGGATGATGAAGCTGCTGCAGATTACAAATCTGATCGCTACGATCGCCCTGGCGGTCGCGGCCGGCGTCACCGGTGCGACGGCCTGCGCGGTGCTGGCCGGCATCGTGGCGGCCTGCGTCCTCACCAACATCCTGGTCACCGTGCGCGGCGACCTTCCGATCAACAACGCCATGGCCACCTGGCAGCCGGAGTCTCCGCCGGCCGACTGGCGCGAGCAGCGGGCGCGCTGGGACTTCTTCAACAGCATCCGCACGACCGCCGCGGTGATCGCGCTGGTTCTGCTGGCCCTGGCCGCGACCACCCAGTACTAACGCGGCTTCGCCCGCCCAGGCCTTCCAGCGGAAGCTACCGGCTTTGAACTTCGGCGAATTCAGCAAGGTTAAGGTCATCTCTTATCGTCCAGTACACGTCCAGTACACGTCCAGTACAGGAGTATCGATCTCCGTAAGAGGCGGAGAATGTCGGGGGCAGCAGCTCGTCCGGTCAGCGCATTGGTTGCTCGATGACCAAGGAGAAGTGTCGTTTTACTGGTCGGCGGGGGACCAGTCCTCGGTGAGGGTCTCCATCTGGGCGAGGACGAGGTCGATCGCCGCCTTCGGGTAGCTCCAGCGGGATGTGTGCCGGTTCAGAGCAGCGCGTGCTCGGCGGTCGCCAGGAGCCGGGCCGCGACCTCGTCGACCGACAGCCGGCGGCCGGTGTAGAGCAGGTCGAACGCGTCGAAGCTGGTAAGCAGCCAGAGGACGTCGACCGCGGCGGCCACCGGCACGCGCAGGAGGCCGTGGGCGGCCAGGCGTTCGGCGAGATGTTCCATCCCGCCGAGACGGTCCTGCTCGGCCCGTTGCAGCGCGCCATCGAGCGCCTGTTCCATCGAGCGCAGGGCCCACAGGGCGTCGCGCTGCCCGGCGTACACCCGCACGCTTGCGGTGATCCCGCCGCGCAGGTGAACGAGTGGGTCCGGATCCTGCACGGCCCGCACCAGGTCCGCGAAACCGCCCCGGTCGAGCACGTCCTGGGTGAGGGCATCGAACAGCCCCGCTCGGGAGCCGAACACCAGGTAGACCGTCGACCGGGCCACGCCCGCCTGCCGCGCGACCGCCTCCACGCTCGCGAGCCGGGGCAGCTGTTCGTACATCGCGTCGAGGATCCGGCGGCGGGTCTGGTCCGCACCAGCCGTGCGCAGCCGTTGCTCGTAGCGACGGGGAGACATGACTGCACCCTACGTGCGATGGACAGGCTGTCTTCGAGACGAAGACAAGCCGTCTGTCAACCGTGGTGAACCGGACGGTCGGGGCTGCCCGGTGGGAAGCGAGAATCACGGTGGGGAGCGGCTGCTTCGAACAAGTTCGAACAAGAGGGATGGCGAACAAGAACAAGAGGGATGGCGAACAAGAACAAGAGGGATGGCGAACAAGAGGGATGGCGACAGTGAGCGGAACCGCGACGAGCACCCCGTCACGGTGCGGTTCCCGTCACCGGGCGCCCGTGCCGCTCCGGCCGAGGACGAGGTCGATCCACTCGGCCACGTGGCGTGCTATGACAGCGGGTTCCTTCATCCAGTCGAAGTGACCGAGGTGGGTGGATCCACTCGTGCGGTCCAGGTGGACGCGATGGACCTCCGAGCCCGTCAACCGCCTGGTGAAATAGTCGACCGCCCGGCGCGGCGCGAGATGGTCGGCGTCCAGGGAGATGGCCAGTACCGGCAGGGTCACCGCGCCGAGAAGACCGAGGAGGTCGGGCTCCGACCTGGCCAGCCGGTAACGGCCGGTGCGGGCACTTCTGGCCCAGTCCAGCATCAGCGCCCTGGGCTGCCGCCCGCCGAAGCCGAACCGGTGCCCGGGCCAGTAGCCCAGCAGCTGCGACACCCCCGCGACGAACGTGGAACCGCCCAGGACCCACGCTGAACGAAGGGGCCTGAAGACGCGCCAGTACGAGGTGCCCGCGCCGATGACGGCCAGGCCGCTCAGCCCGCCGCTGTCGGGGGCCTCCCGCGCGGCACGCAGGATCGAGAGTTGTCCGCCGAGACTGTGACCCACGACGAACAGCGGCGCCCCGGGGAATCGTTCCCGCGTCGCCGCCGTGATCGTCGGCAGGTCGTCCTCGACACCCTCCTGGTAGCTGCCCCGGCTGCCGGCCGAGCGCCGGAGCGCCGCGGCTCCGTGGTGATGCCAGCGCAGATCGGTTGTCACGACCGAGTACCCCAGCGACCGCAGTGCCTCGGCGAAGGGGGTGTAGTACTTTGTCCGAACCCCCATCGCCGGAAGCAGGAGAATCACCGGCGCGGACTCGTCGGCCTGCGGAAGAACACGCAGGCCGAATCGCGTCCCGGCAGTGGTGGCGACCTCGAGTTCCGTCTCGCTTTCCGCCGCGGGTTCGGTCTCACCGGCGGCCGCCGACGGGGGAGGAACAAGAGCATCTGCGGACACGTGCCGCTCCTTCCATCCGGATCGCCGATCGTCTGATCGGTATTTCCGACAGCGGGTCCGATAAAGGTTGGTGAGCGCAGCCGGAAAGCCGGGCATGATGGTGAGCGTAGTAACGTCTGTGGACTTCTTCCAGTGAAGTCGCGGAGGACGCCCGGGCCGGGATGCCCGGCCCGGGCGAGGGAGAGCCGTGGTTACGGGCTTTACCTGCGGGCAGGGCCCTCCTGCTGCCGGCGGCGCCTTGCCTGCAGGTATCTTTCCTGCAGGTGTCTTGTCAGGAGGCGTCGAACCAGGCGCGGTAGTCGAACTCCGCCTTGGCGACGAGGGCGCCGGCGTCGTCGTAGAGCAGCGAGCCCCCGCGGATCTCGAAGCGTTCTTCGGCGGTCCGCTCCGCTGCCGGGTGCGCCACCTCGATGTCCACTGAACCGTGGGCCCGGATCCGACCGACCGCCGGCCGCAGGTACATGATCCGGCAGTCGCGCAGCACGAAGCTGCGGAGGCTGAAGATCCTCGGTGCCAGGGCGCCCGAGAACGCCGCGGCTCCGGAGACCTCGGCGGCGAGGAACTGCGCCGCCGCATGCACGGTGCCCATGTGGTTCTGGAGGTCGGGTCGGTTGGGGAGCTCCGCCACGCCGCCGTCCCGGCGCAGCTCGACGACCCGCACCCCGGTCAGGTTGCAGAATGGCACCATCGTGTCGATGACGGAACGGAGTTGTTCGAGATTTGGTGGCGCGTCACCGTTCGCCTGAAAGTGCGCCTCGCGAACCATCTCCAGTGGGGATCGTATCTCCGACTGAGCAGACATGTTACTGAGCATCCGCTGGAAAGGTTTCTTCGGGATGAATTCGAGGCGACTTTACGAACCCTTTGCCATTGGTGATTCCTATCGTGCGATTACATCACCTTGTGACGCCTTGCAGGTATATAGGGGAGCCTAGGAGGATGCCCAGGAGGATAACGACAACACATCCGCCGGGGACCCGTCGTGCCAGTGTAACGATCGGTTGACCGGCATACTTCAGGGAGTCTCCGACCATGTACGACGTGATTGTCGTGGGAGCGCGCTGCGCCGGCTCACCTGTGGCGATGTTGCTTGCCCGGCGCGGTCACCGGGTGCTGCTCGTCGACCGCGTGTCCTTTCCCAGCGACACGATCTCCACCCACTATCTTCAGCAGGCCGCACTGCTCCGTCTGCGGGAGTGGGGGCTGCTCGACGCACTCACGGCGACCAACTGCCGGCCGATCACCGACATGACGGTGTCCCACCTCGGTGTGGTCATCCGCGGGTTCGCCGATCCGGTCGACGGGCTGGCGTTCTCGATGGCGCCGCGCCGCATCGTGCTGGACAAGCTCCTGCTCGACGGCGCGGTCGCGGCGGGTGTCGAAGTCCGGGAGGGCTTCTCGGTCCGAGATCTGATCCGTCACGACGACGGCACGGTCGCGGGGATCGTGGGCCGGGACGCCACGGGAGCCGTCGTCGAGGAGCGGGCCACTCTCGTCGTGGGCGCCGACGGCCGCAACTCCGTCGTGGCCGACCTGGTGGGAGCCGACTTCTACAAGGTCGTGCCGGCGGCCAGCTTCATCTACTACTCCTATTTCAGTGGGCTGGACTGGCAGTTCCACAGCCGGTTCGGTGACCACGAGCAGTGCGCCGGCTGGCCCACCCATGACGGGCTCACCCTCGTCACCGCGATGCGCAACCTCGAGGATTTCGAGGAGTTCCGCGCCGATATCGACGGGAGCCTGCGCCGGACCTTCCGCAGCGTCGCGCCCGAGCTCGCCGAGGATCTCGACAGCCATGGCGTCCAGGAGGACCGTTACTACGGAATCCGTTATCCGGACAACTACTACCGCACGTCCTATGGTCCGGGTTGGGCGCTGACCGGAGACGCTGGTTACCACAAGGACCCGGTGACCGGTCTGGGCATCACCGACGCCTTCCGCTGCGCGGACCTGTTGACCGAGCACGTGGACCAGGCGCTGCGTGGCGACCGGCCCATGGACGAGGCCCTCGCCGAGTATCAGCGGTTGCGCGACGAGGAATCGGCCGGTGCGTTCAATTTCACCACGACGCTGGGCGAGCTGAACTTCCCGCCGCACCTCGTGGCGCTGTGGCGGGCCTTGCCGAACAACGAGACGGCGCGGGCGCAGTTCTTCGGAATGATCGCGGGTGTCGTGCCGTCGTCGGTCTTTCTCGCGCCGGAGAACGTCGAGTCCATCATGTTGGCCGCGGCGGCCGTGTAATGGACAGTCGACCGATCATCGGCGGTCCGACGCCGTCGCCGATGCTCACCGTGGTCGGCGACAGCTTCGCCGAGGGCCGCGGTGACCCGGCTCCCGACGGCGCCTGGATCGGCTGGGCGCCCAGAATGGCCGCGGCTCTGGGTATTCCGCGCAGTCGCGTTCTCAACCTGGGGCGGAACGGCGCGACGACGCAGGATGTCATCGACACGCAGCTCGACGTCGCCGCCTCCGCCCCGGCGGCCCTCGTCGGGATCGCCGCGGGCAGCAACGACCTGCTCGCGGACTACTCGCAGGACAGGTTCGAAAAAAACTTCACCCACCTAGTCGCGACTCTCGCGGTCCCGGGAACCACCGCGTTCACCTTCACCTTTCCGGACCTCACCACCAGGCTCTCGGCGCCGCCGGCGATCCTGGACGTACTCCGCTCCAGGATCGAGCGGGCGAACGACCATGTCCGCTCGACCGCGGCGAACCACGGAATTCTCCTCGTCGATTTCGATCACGTCGACCGCGCCCACGACTCTCAACTGTGGAATCCCGGGGACTATCATCCCAACGCGGCCGGATACGAATTCGTCGCCAGTCTCCTTGCGGATCTGGTGCGCGAAGTCCTGTCGCGCCCGGCTCCCCGGATTCCGGTTCCGGTTCCATCCTGACCCTGTTCGGTTGACCGGCCTCTCGACGTATTCTGACCCGACGTCGAGTGGATCGGGAGTGAAGCATCTCACGACGCACCGTCGCGGCGATTGCCTCGGCCGATCGAGTGTTCGGCAGGTTGTTCTTGCGGAACAACAGGACGTCGATGACACTGGTTCCAGGATGCCCGCGCGGATCGGATACGAGTAAACTGTCGCCAGGCCTCGCGGTTCGCTGTCACGGCCACGAAGACCTGCGGCAGTGCTTCGGAACAACGTTGTTCCGGGACAACGTTGTTCCGGAACAACCCGCCGGCCGTCTGGCTCTCCGGCGGACCGGCCGGTCCGCTCCGGTGAACCGGTTCCCAATACCTCACACCTGAATACCTCCGCCGGATACATCACGCCCGACATATCAGGGCACCACGCCCGACATATCAGGGTCCCGCCGCACGCGGTGGTGACCTGCCGGCCAGTAAAGGGGAGAAGCACGTGGACGAGTCCGACCGCCCTGACGACCGACGACTCGCGAACAACCCGATCGCGATCGTCGGGCTCGCCGGACTGTTCCCGATGGCGCGCGACGTGCGGGAGTACTGGAGCAACGTCATCGACGCCGTCGACTGCGTCACCGAGGTGCCGTCGACGCACTGGCGCCCGGAGGACTACTACGACCCGGATGCGACGGTGCCCGACCGTACCTACGCGCGCCGGGGCGGCTTCCTCCCCGAGGTCGCGTTCAGCCCGGTGGAGTTCGGCTTTCCGCCCAACCTGCTGGACGTGACCGCGGTCGTGCAGCTGCTCAGTCTGATCGTCGCGCGGGATGTGCTCGTCGACGCGGGCGCACCGGGATCGGCATGGTACGACTCCGAGCGCACCGGGGTCATCCTGGGCATGGCCGGCCCCACCACGATGGCCCACCCGCTGGCGGCCCGGCTGGAGACGCCGGTCCTGCGCGAGGTCGTGCGCGCCGCGGGACTCGACGAGGCCGAAACCGCCGCGGTCTCGGAGGCCTTCTCGCTCGCGTTCCCGCCGTGGGAGGAGAACTCGTTCCCCGGGCTGCTCGGCAACGTCGTCTCCGGCCGGATCACCAACCGGCTCGACCTCGGAGGCACGAACTACACGGTCGACTCCGCGTGCGCGAGTGGGCTCACGGCCGTCCGCGGGGCCATCGCCGAACTCATCGACCACCGTGCCGATCTCATGATCACCGGTGGTTGTGACACCGAGAACTCGATCTTCAGTTACATGTGCTTCTCGAAGACGCAGGCGCTGTCCAAGTCCGACCGCATCCAGCCGTTCGCCGCCGGCGCCGACGGCACCCTGGTCGGCGAGGGCATCGGGATGCTGGCGCTCAAGCGGCTGGCCGACGCCGAGCGCGACGGGGACCGGATCTACGCGGTCATCCGGGGTCTCGGGTCGTCCAGCGACGGTCGGTTCAAGAGCGTCTACGCGCCGCGCGCGGAGGGCCAGGTCCGCGCGCTGCGCCGGGCCTACGCGGACGCCGGGGTGAGCCCGGCGTCCGTCGAGCTGTTCGAGGCGCACGCCACCGGTACCGCCGTCGGTGACGCCACCGAGCTGTCCGCGCTCGGGGCCGTCCTGGCCGAGGCCGGGGCACGCCCGGGCCGGGCGGCGATCGGCAGTGTGAAGTCGCAGATCGGGCACACCAAGGGCGCTGCCGGCGCGGCCAGCCTGATCAAGCTGTCGCTGTCGCTGTACAACCGGGTGCTGCCGCCCACGATCAACGTCCGCGAACCGAATCCGGCGCTCGCCCAGGAGGGCTCGCCCTTCTACCTCAGCACCCGCACCCGGCCCTGGGTGCTCGACCCGGACGTGGGGCGGCGCCGGGCGGCCGCCTCCGCCATGGGGTTCGGCGGTACCAACTTCCACGTCGTCCTGGAGGAGACCCCCGACACGGCACGCCCGGACGCCGATAAGCGTGCCGCCCGGGCGACGCACCGTGCCGTCCGCGCCCACCTGTGGCATGCCGCGACGCCCGCGGAGCTCCTCGACCTGGTGCGCGGACAGGCCGAACCGAACGGTGACACGGGCATCCCGGGCAGCGCCGCGCGGGTCGGGTTCGTCGCGCGCACCGGCGCCGAGGCGGAGCGCCTGCGCGCGATCGCGATCGAGCAGCTCGCGGCGCGAGCCGACGCCGCCGAATGGTCGCATCCCGCCGGGGTGCACTACCGCCGGCAGGCGGCCGAGCAGCCCCGCGTCGGCGTCGTCTTCGCCGGCCAGGGCAGCCAGTACGTCGACATGGGGCTCACCGCCGCCGTCGAGATCCCGCCGGTGCGGGAGGCCTTCGACGCGGCGAACGCCACCTTCGCCGGGGCCGAGCTCACGCTCGCCCGTGCGGTGTTCCCGCCGCCGAGCTTCGATCCGGGCGACCGTGCCGACCACGAGATGAACCTGACGCGCACCGAGTACGCGCAGCCCGCGATCGGTGCGCTCTCCGTCGGCCAGTTCCGGTTCCTGCGGGAGCTGGGACTGCGCCCGGTGAGCCTGCTCGGCCACAGCTTCGGGGAGCTGACCGCCCTGTGGGCCGCCGGTTCCCTCGCCGACGCCGACTTCTTCCGGCTCGCCCGGCGTCGCGGCCAGGCCATGGCCCCGCCGGACGAACCCGGCTTCGACCCCGGCACCATGGCCGCCGTCCGCGCCGACCGCGACGCGGTCGCCGAGCTGCTGACCGCGCACCCGGACGTGGTCGTGTGTAACCACAACGCCCCCGACCAGGTCGTCGTTGGTGGTCCGACGCCCGCCGTCGAGGAGTTCGTCACCGCCGCCACCGCGAACGGGCTCGACGCCCGGCGCATCTCCGTGGCCGCGGCGTTCCACACCTCGCTCGTCGGGCACGCGGTGGACGACTTCGCCGCCGCGGTGGACGTCACCGAAATCGGATCGCCGGCCGTGCCGGTGCACGCCAACACCGCCGGCGCCCGGTACGGCGACGACCCCGCCGAGAACCGCCGGGTCCTCACCCGGCAGCTGGGCAACCCCGTCGAGTTCGTCGCCGGGCTGCAGGCCCTGCACGCGGACGGCGCGACGGTGGTTGTCGAGATCGGGCCGAGCCAGGTGCTGACCGGTCTGGTCCGGCGCACCCTCGGCGACGATGTCGTGGCGATCCCCACCGACGCCGGTCGCGACGGCGACGGCGCGGTGGCTCTGATGACCGCGGCCGTGCGCCTCGCGGTGCTCGGCGTCGAGCTCAGCGGGCTCAACCGCTATACGGCCCCGCTGCCGCAGCAGGTGCAGCCGACCGGGATGACGGTTGCGCTGACCGGGGCGGACTACGTCTCGGAGCCTCGCCGTCGCGCCTACGCCGACGCGCTGGTCACGCTCGCGGCCGCCGCGGCCGTCCGGCCGCGAGAGTCGGCCGCCGCGGCGCTCGAAAACGTCCCGACCGCCACCGAGCGGCGCGTCCCCGAAGCGGCACCGGCGCCCACCCGGCCAGTACCCACCCAGCCGGCACCGGCGCCCACCCGGGCGGTACCCGTCCCGACGGCCATCGCTCCGGTAGCGCCTGCTCCGGTAGCGCCTGCTCCGGTAGCGCCTGCTCCGGCGGCAGCCACCCTGGCGGCCCCGGCCCCGAGCGCCGGTGAGGTCGCCGGCATCAGCGAGGTCGCCCGCGACCATCTGGCCCTGCACTCCCAGTTCCTCGACACCCAGCTCCGGGTCGCCGAGGGCCTCGTGCAGGTCCTTCGCGCGGCCCCCGCGGACAATGGGGCGGGTCAGGAGATCCGGGCCGCTGCCGACGCTGTGACCCGGCAGAGCCTGGCCGTGGGTGAGGCCCATATCCGGGTCAACGAGATCCTGGCGTCCCTGACCGACCTGGAGTACGGCAACGGCGTCGGCGGCCAGGGCAACGGCGTCGGCGGCCACGGCGTCGGCGGCCACGGCGCCGGCGGGCTCGCGGCCGGCGGGGCGCCGGGCGGCGCGCTCACCACCGGTACGGAACCGACGGACCTGTACGGACGGGGAACGGCGGGCGATCTGCGTACGCCGGGAATCCCGGCGCCCGGGCTGCCGGCCGTCCCGCTTCCGATCCCCAGCACCGGGAACAGTAACGGGCGTCCGGCGGGTGCGATCGCGGCTGCCCCGCCCGTGCCTCCGGTGACCGTCCCATCCGTCCCATCCGTCCCATCCGTCCCATCCGTCCCATCCGTGCCTCCGGTGACCGTCCCATCCGCGGCCCCGGCGACCGTGGGGTCGCAGCCGGCCACCGCTGGGATTGCCCAGCCGGCGACGGCCGAGCCGCCGGCGGGCGTCGACGTGTCGGTTATTGAGTCGGCGGTGGCGGAGGTGGTGGCGGAGAAGACGGGTTATCCGGTGGATGTGCTGGAGCCGTCGATGGCGTTGGAGTCGGATCTGGGGGTTGATTCGATTAAGCGGGTGCAGATTCTGGGGTCGTTGCAGGAGCGGTTCCCGGGTGTTCCTGCGGTGGGTCCGGAGCGGGCGGCGGAGATGCGGACGCTGGCGGATGTGGCCTCGTTCCTGCGTGATGGCCTGGGCCTGACCGCGCCGGCCAGCGCCGCACCCGAGTCGACCCCGCCCACCGCTACTGAGACGGCGGCGTCGATGCCCACGGCGACTGCATCGGCGCCGCACCCCGTTCCGACCGAGGCGCCCATCGAGCGGCTGCGCGCGGTGCCGCGCCTTCTGCCGGCCGTAGACCCGCTCGACGATCCTTTCGGCGTCCAGCCCAGCGCGCTCGTGATCGAGGTCGGTGACGCCGGTGGTGTGGCGCTGGTCCGCCACCTCAGGGAGCGCGGCATCTCGGTCGAGCGGATCGCGATCGGGTCCCTTGCGGGTTCCGACACCGCCGGCCTCCTCGGCTGGGATGGCGCCGCGGTCGAGGCGGCGCTCGCGGCCGTCGCCGGATCGGTCCGCCTGGACCTCTGCCTGCTCGCCCTCGGCGCTCCGGCATCACCGGGCGCCGGATCCGGGGCTGAGCCGGACCGCGCCGGGGAGGACGATCGAGCCGGGATCGGCGCCACCGGGCTGGCCGACTTCGACGTCGCCGCGCGTGGGCTCGCCGACGCCATCCTGGCCACGAAGGGGCTCGTCGTACCACTGCGGGCGGCGGCCTCGGCGGGCCGGCGCGCGGCCTTCCTAACGGTGACGCGGGTCGACGGGCTGCTCGGCCATCGGGGCGGGTCCTCGATAGCCGGGGCGGTCACCGCGGGGATCACCGGGCTGGTGAAGACCGTCGCGCTCGAGGCACCTGAGCTGGTCTGCCGGTCGGTCGACGTCCATCCGGCGCTCGACGACGACACCTTCGCGGCGGCCGTCCTGGCGGAGGCCGTCGATTCCGCCCGGGACGTCGTCGAGGTCGGTCTGGATCCCGAGGGACGCCGCTGGTCCGTCGAGTATGTCCAGGGCGGGGTGACCGGGGTGACCGGGGTGGTTGAGGCGGCCGGGGTGACCGGGACGACCTCCCCGGCGACACTCCGGCCCCCGGTGGGCCCGGATGACGTCCTGGTGGTGACCGGCGGAGCCCGCGGAGTGACCGCGCGCTGCGTCGAGGAGCTGGCGCGCCGCGCCTCCTGCGAGTTCGTCCTGCTCGGACGCACGAATCTGGTTGAGGAGCCGGGCTGGGCGGCCGGAGTCGAGGATGACGGCCTCAAGGCGGCGTATCTCGCCGGGGCCCGTGCCGAGGGACGCAAGGTGCGGCTGCCCGACGTCGATGCCGCGGCTGCCGCCGTGATCGCCGTCCGGCAGGTGCGGGCCACCCTCGGTGACCTTGCCGCGACCGGCGCGCGGATCCACTACCAGGCCGTGGACGCCTCGGATCCGGTGGCGACGGCCGCGGCGCTCGCGCCCTGGCGTGACCGGGTCACCGGCGTCGTGCACGGCGCCGGCGCTCTCGCCGACGCGATGCTCACGGACAAGACCGTCCCGGCCATCCGGTCGGTGCTCACCCCGAAGCTCGCCGGCCTGCGCTCCGTGCTCACGGCGCTGGAGGGGGCACCGCTGCGTCATCTCGTGCTGTTCGGTTCGGTCGCCGGTGTCTTCGGTAACCCGGGGCAGGCCGACTACGCCACGGCCAACGAGGCGCTGACCAGGGTCGCGGCCTGGGCCCGGACCGGGCTCACCGGCCGGGTGGTCGCCCTGAACTGGGGCGCCTGGGACGGCGGGATGGTCACGGCCGACCTGCGGGAGCTCTTCCGCTCCCGGGGCGTGACGCTGCTGCCGCCGGACGAGGGCGCGCGCCGCTTCGTCGCGGAACTCGTCGACGGCCACGGCGCGGATGGCGCGGTCCTCATCGGTGGATCCGCTCCGCTCGCGCGGGCCGCGGGTGGCACGGCGCCCGCCGCGTTCGTGGCGCACCGTTCGATAGCGGCTATGGACACCGAGACGGTCATCGACCAGCACCAGATCGGGCCGGCCCCGGTGCTGCCCGCCACCGCCGGTCTCGGCTGGTTGGTCAACGGGGTCGAACGAGCCTTGCCCGGGCGTCAGGTCGTCGAGGTCCGGAACTTCATCGTGCACAAGGGGATCGTGTTCGACGGGGCGCACCTGCGGGACTACTGGCTCGACGCGCGGCCCGTCGACGGGACCGGCGGTGGGCCCGGTGACGGGCGTGACGGCGGGCCGGTGACGGTGTCCGCGACCGTTCGCGGGGACAGCGGCGGCGCGTTGCCGACCTCGCACTACGCGGGCACCCTCGTGCTCGCCGAGGTCACCGAGGTCGGCAAGGCCGCCGGGGCCGCCCCGACCGCCCCGGGCTGGCCCGCCGATGGTTACCGGCTCGGCGAGCAGGGCGAGGACGCGGCCTGGGTCTACACCGACGGGCTGCTCATCCACGGGCCGTTGATGCGGGGCATCCGGCGCCTGCTCGTGCGGGAGCCGGGCCGTCTGGTGGCTGAGTGCCGCCTGCCGGAACTGCCCTTCGCCGGCGGCGCGTTCGCGGGCGCGCTGCACCGCCCGGTCCTGTGCGACATCCTCGCCGCGGCCGGGAGCGTGCTCGCCCGGTGGACCCTGAACGAGGTGGGCGCCCTGCCGATCGAGATCGGGCACGCGGAGTTCTTCGCTCCGCTGCCGGCCAACGAGACGTTCATCGTGGTCGTCGACGACGTCCGACCCGGCCCGATGACGGTCACGGTGACCGTGACCGCCCACACCCCGGATGGACGGGTGCTGCAGCGCCTGTCCGACTTCACCTTCGTCGGCACCCCGGACATGGCGGATCTGATCCGTCAGGGGGCGCAGCGGTGGCAGTCGGGTGACCGGGCATGAGGTCCGGTCGGTGGCCGAAAGACCAGGCACTGCACGGGCGATGGGAGGGATCACGATGACCATCACGGTCGAGGCGACGCAGGACGGGCTGGGTTTCGACGGCGAGCCCACCGACGCCGCCGTCTGGGCGGCGATGCAGGCCGGCCCGGAGTTCGAGGCGCGGCCCGGCGGCACCCACCGCCCTGACGACGTCGAGGGGGGCGACGTCGAGGGGGGCGATGTCGAGGGGGGCGAGGAGGACAACGCCGACGGGGGCAGGGAGATCACGGCAGCCACCCGCGGCGCGGACGTCCTGAGCGGCGTGGGCCACACGGCTGCTGTGGGTACGGCAGCCGCCCCGGCTGTCGACGACGCCACGGCCACCCTGCGTCGGCTGCGGGCCTCGGTGGTCGCGGCCCACGCCTCGGCGATGCGCACGCAGGCCGCCCTGGCCGACCGGGCGCTGGCCGCGATGGCCGCCATCGCACCGCCCGGCGGCCGGATTCCGGCCGCCGTGGGTGATCGTGGTCGGGGTGGGCCGGGATGGGGCACCCCGGCGGTGGACCGGCCGGCCTGCCACGATACGGGGCTCCCCGGGCACGCGGGTGCCTCGGCGCCCGGCACTCCGCCGCGGCCCGCTCCCGCGATCGCCCCCGTCGAGATCACGGCGCCTGCCGAGCTGACGGTGGATGTCACCGTCGTGGCCCGGGACGCCGCGGCGATCGACGGTTGGGTGTCGCTGCCCGCCGTGGTCCGCCAGGCCCTGGACGAGGTGTTGCGCGGGTCGGCGCACCTGGCACCCCGGGGAGGGGGGCACTGGGTGCTGACCCGGGCGGCTCTGGTGACCAGCGGACCGCTGCCCCGGGTCGGGGACGAGCTGCGTGTTCAGGCCACCACCCGCATCGGGGCCCCCGGCGGGTTCGACCCGGCCACGGCGGAGGTCACACTTGCGCTGCGGGTCACCCGCGGCCCCGACGTGCTCCTGGAGGTCCTCGGCGGGGTGTTCCGGTGGCTCGCGCGGGACGGCGCGAGCCATGGCGGTCTCGCCGGGGCTGCCGGGTTCGCCGGCATCGAAGCGCCGGGGAACCCGCCCGGTTTCGCCGCCCTGGAGCCGGTGGGTGCTGCCTCCGGCTCCCGGGGCGCGCGCGGCTGGACGGAGGACGCGTTCAAACTGCCCGGCCGTACCACCCGCACCACCCTCGACGCCGGTGACCTGGACCGGCTGACGCGCGGTGACGTTGCCGGCGTCTTCGGCGCCCGCTACGACCAGCGGGGGGTGAACCCGTCGGTGCGGCTCGCCCCCGGCGGTCCGCTGGCCGCCGTGCCGGAGCTCGCGCCGCGGGGCGGCGCGGCCGGCCGGGGCCAGTTGCGGGCCTCGGTGAGCCGGCTGACCGGCCGCGTGGAGCACGACGGGCAGCCCGATCCGACCCACCTGGCCATCGCGGCGCTCACCGCCTCCTGGCAGGCGGTGAGTGTGTTCGCGATGGCCGCCGGTCTGCACCTGGTGATCGCGGATGCGCACCTCGACGTCGCGCTGCCCGACGAGCGGCTGGAACTCCCCGACGGGCTCGGCCGGCTGTCGATCGAGATCCACGCGTCCGGCCACGGTGCCGGGCCGGCCGCCGAGGCCGGTCTGGAGCTCGTGCTGACCGTCACCGACATCGACCTGGTGCCGCGGCCCTGGCTGCGCGGTGACATTGAGCTGCGGGACGCCCACGGGCCGGTCGCCACGATCCGCGGGATCGCCCTGGCCGTGCGGGAACGTCCGGGCACCCCCGTGGGTCCGGCGCACGGCGGCGTCCTGCCGGCCTTCCTCGGCCGCGTGGGCGCGACCGGAGAGTCGGCGCTGCTCGGTGAGCTGCAGATGTTCCACGCGGCGCGCGGCGACCTCGCCATCGCGCTCGGTCCCGAGTTCGCCTCCGCCGCGGGCCGGACGGTCTGCCGGCTGCCCGGCGGCGGCCTGCGGCTGGTGGACCGGGTCATGCGGGTGGACGGCGCGCGCGGTCAGCTCAGCGGCGGCGCGTCGATGATCACCGAGTACGACTCGCCGGCGGACTCCTGGTACTACACCGACAGCCCCAGCCCGACGATGCCGAACATCGTGCACATGGAGACATCGCTACAGTCGGCGCTCCTGCTGGGCTACTACCTGGGTGCGACCCTGACCGACCCGGCCAACGACTACGTCCTGCGCAACCTCGACGGCACGGCGACCGTCCGGCGCGAGGTGGACCTGGCGGGACGCACCATCCGGCAGCGTTCGACCCTGCTGTCCACGACCGTGCTCAGCGGCGCGATCCTGCAGAACTTCCAGTACGAGCTGTTCCTCGTGCCGGTCGACGGATCCGGATCGCACGGGTCCGGCCGTGACGGCGATGACCGTGACGGCGATGACCGTGACGGCGAGCCGTTCTACGTCGGTGAGTCGTTGTTCGGCTTCTTTACCCAGCGGACGCTGGCGAACCAGAACGGTCTCGATCAGGGCGCGTTCGTGCCGACCTGGCTGGAACGCACCAACCCGGCGCAGGCGGACCGGCGGACCATCGACGTGGCCGCCCGGCGGGCCGCGAACGCGCCGCTGTGCGCCCAGGGCGCCATGGCCCTGCTCGACCAGATCACGGTGGTGGACGGCGGCGGCGACTTCGGCCGCGGTTACCTGCACGCCGTCCGCCCCACGAGCCCGGACGACTGGTTCTTCGCGCGGCACTTCTGGCTCGACCCGGTGATGCCCGGCTCGCTGGGTGTCGAGGCCGTCATCCAGGCGCTGCAGGAGTGGATGGTCCAGGAGGGCCTGACCGACGACCTCGTCGAGCCGGTCTTCGTCGTGCCGGCCGGGCTGCCGATGAGCTGGCGCTACCGCGGCCAGATCCGCCCGGATGACGGGGAGATGACGCTGGAGGTCCACATCAAGGACGTCCGCCGCGACGGTGCCCGGGCACGGGTCGTCGCGGACGCCAGCGTCTGGAAACCCGGTATGCGTATCTACGGACTGACCGACATCGCCGCCGAAGCGCGCGGTAGAGGAGCGCAATCATGGTGACGACGACAACGACGGTCCGTGGCGCGCCGGCGACGCCGCGCCCTGGATCGGGCGGGCCGCGGCTCGCGCGATCCGCCCAGGAGATCCACGACCTGCTCGCCCGGCTGGACGCGCCCTGCGTCGTGGTGAGCGAACAGGGCGGCGCGATCGCGGCCACCGACGACCCGGCGAGCCTGCGCGCGGCGGGGGCGACGGTGCTGGCTGTGGCGCCGCCGGCCCGCCCCGAGCGGCTGGGAGCCGCGTCCTTCCTGACCGACTACGGGGTGCGTCAGCCCTACATGACCGGCGCGATGGCGAACGGCATCGCTTCGCCGGAGCTGGTCGTGGCGATGGCACGGGCGGGCTTCCTCGCCACGTACGGGGCGGCCGGCGTGCTGCCCGACCGGATCGACGACGCGCTTGGGCGGATCCGCCGTGAGCTCGGCCCGGCGCCCTTCGCCTGCAATCTGATCCACAGCCCGAACGAGCTGGAGCTGGAACGGGCCATCCTGGCCGCCTGCCTGCGCCACGGGGTGACCTGCGTGGAGGCGTCCGCGTTCCTGGAGCTGACCCCGCAGATCGTCGCCTACCGGGCCGCGGGGCTGCGGCCGGGCGGCGCTGGCGGCGTACACGTCGGGCACCGGGTGGTGGCCAAGGTCTCCCGCGGGGAGGTGGCCGAGCTCTTCCTGCGCCCCGCCCCGGACGCGCTGCTGCGCCCGCTGGTGGCGGATGGCACCCTGACCGCCGAGCAGGCCGCGCTCGCCCGCACGGTGCCGATGGCCGACGACATCACCGTCGAGGCGGACTCCGGCGGCCACACCGACCGCCGGCCGCTCCCGGTCCTGCTCCCCGAGATCATCGCGGTGCGCGACCGGATCGCCGCCGAGCTCGGCTACCGCCGCCCGCCGAGAGTGGGAGCCGCGGGTGGCATCGGTACGCCATCGGCGGTGTTCGCCGCGTTCGCGCTCGGCGCCGCCTACGTCGTCACCGGTTCGGTGAACCAGGCGTGCGTCGAGTCCGGTCAGTCGGCGGCGGCGCGGGCGTTGCTGGCGAAGGCGGGCCCGAACGACATCGACATGGCGCCGGCCTCCGACATGTTCGAGATCGGCGCCGAGGTGCAGGTCCTGCGCCGCGGCACGATGTTCGCCGGGCGGGGCCGCCGGCTGTACGACCTCTACCGCGCCCACGACTCCCTCGACGACCTTTCGGCGGAGGATCGGAACTGGCTGGAGCGTTCGGTCCTGCGCCGGTCCGTGGACGAGGTATGGGCTGACACCGTCGACTACTTCAGCCGGCGCGACCCGGAGCAGATCGAACGCGCGCAGGCCAACCCGAAGAGACGGATGGCGCTGGTGTTCCGCTGGTATCTCGGGCTGTCCTCGGGCTGGGCGATCTCCGCCGCGCCCGACCGGATCACCGACTACCAGATCTGGTGCGGCCCGTCCCTGGGCGCCTTCAACACCTGGGCGGCCGGCAGCTACCTGGCGGACGTCGACCGGCGCAGCGCGGTGGACGTCGCGGGTGAGCTGATGCTCGGCGCCGCCTACACCGGGCGGGCCGCGGCACTGCGGTTCGCCGGGGTGCGGCTGCCGGCGCGGGCTGCCGCCTACCGACCGCCGGCCACGCGCGAGAGCTCGCCGGCGCACCGGTACGTTCTGACGGCGGGTGCCCGGTGACCGCGCCCACGACCGCGCCCGGGGCCACCGCTGGCACGCCCGTGCCCGTGCCAGCCGTCGAGGCGGAGTCGACCGCGGACCGCCTCGCCTGGCATCTGTGCGGGGGATGCCGGACCCTTCTCTATGGCAAGCGGTTCCTCGCAGCCAACCGGGTCTGCCCGGAGTGCGGCTGGCACGCGCCGCTGACGGCCCCGAGCCGGCTCGCCCAGCTGCTGGACCCGGGATGGTCCGAGCTGGCGACGCCCGTGCCCGCGGATCCCGATCCGCTGCGCT
Source organism: Frankia sp. BMG5.23 (assembly GCF_000685765.2). NCBI lineage: Bacteria > Bacillati > Actinomycetota > Actinomycetes > Frankiales > Frankiaceae > Frankia > Frankia sp. BMG5.23. The sequence goes on along the minus strand of NZ_JDWE01000029.1, from coordinate 6,896 downwards.
TCACCGATTCGGCCCCCTATCCGGACCGGGTGCGCCAGGCCCGCGAGCGGACCGGACTGGCCGAGGCGGTCGTCTGCGCGCGGGGACGCATCGACGGCGCCGAGGTGATCGTCGCGGCGATGGACTTCCGTTTCCTGGGCGGCAGCCTGGGATCGGCCGTCGGCGAGGCCATCACCCGGGCGGGCGAGTTGGCGTTGGCCGAGCGCACACCGCTGGTGATTGTGACCGCCTCCGGCGGTGCCCGCATGCAGGAAGGCCTGCTGTCGCTGATGCAGATGGCCAAGACGAGCCAGATGCTCGGCCGGCTCGACGAGGCGGGCGTGCTCACCGTGGCACTGATCAGCGACCCGACGTTCGGGGGAGTGGCAGCCTCCTTCGCCACTCTTTGTGATGTTATCGTCGCCGAGCCGGGTGCCCGCCTCGGGTTCGCCGGTCCCCGGGTGATCGAGCAGACGATCCGCCAGAAGCTGCCGCCCGGCTTCCAGACGGCGGAGTTCCTGCTGAACCACGGAATCGTGGACATGATCGTTCCCCGTGGCGACCTGCGGGCCGCGCTGTCCCGGCTCCTGCGCGTCGCCACCGGCGTTCATGAGGTGGCCGAGGGCGCCACAGCCGAGGGCGCCACAGCCGAGGGCGCCACAGCCGGGGGCGGCCTGTCCGACGGGCATGACGGAGCCGAGCGGGTGATCACCGAGGTGCTCCACCTGCCCGTCCGTCATCCCTGGGACGCCGTGCGGCAGGCCAGGGCGCTCGGGCGCCCGACCACTCTCGACCTGATCTCGCTTCTGCTGGACGACTTCAACGAGCTGCACGGCGACCGGGCCTCCGCCGACTGCCCGGCGATGGTCGCCGGTCTCGGCCGGTTGGGCGGAGTCGGGCTGGCCGTGATCGGTACCCAGAAGGGGCACACGGTCGCGGAGCTCAGCGAGCGGAACTTCGGCATGCCCAGTCCCGCCGGGTACCGCAAGGCGGCGCGGGTCATGCGGCTGGCGGCCAAGCTCGGCCTGCCGGTGGTCACCTTCATCGACACCGCCGGCGCCCATCCCGGCGTCGAGGCGGAGGAACGGGGACAGTCGGTCGCGATTGCCGAGAACCTGCGCCTGATGGGGGCGCTGCCCGTTCCGGTTGTCGCCGTCGTCACCGGCGAGGGCGGCAGCGGCGGGGCGCTGGCGCTCGCGGTCGCCGACCGGGTGCTGATGTGCGCGAACGCGGTGTACTCGGTGATCAGCCCGGAGGGATGCGCGTCGATCCTCTGGAAGGACGCGACCGCCGCGCCGAAGGCTGCCGAGGCGCTGCGCGTGGACGCGCGTCAGCTGCTGGAGCTCGGGATTGTCGACGGGGTCGTACCCGAGCCTGACGGCGGTGCCGCGGCCGATCCCGTCCACGCCGCGGCGCTCGTCGGTGCCGCACTGCGCGCGACGCTGGCGACGCTGGGACTGGCCGGCCCGGAGGAGCTCGTGTACCGGCGGTGGCTGCGCTTCCGTCGCTTCGGCGCGGTGGCGGGTGAGCCTGCCGGCGCGTCACCCCCGGGACGCCCGGGCAACTCCGAACACCCGGGACACTCCGAACACAGGGAGCAGAGTTCATGAGCACGACTGTGGCAGCGCGCCGCTCCGGCGCCGTCTCCTCCAACGGAAACCGGGCGGTCGACGATCCGGGCACGGCGCCGGGATGGTCGACCGCCGCGTCCGGCCCGCTGTCCGCCATCGACGCGGCGGACGTCGACACCGTCCTGGCCGCGGTGCAGCACCACGCCCTTGCCCTGTACGCGAACGCGGTGCGGCCGCCGTCGCACCTGCGGGTGACCGCCGGCGACATCGTCGTGGAGCTGGCCTGGACCGACCTGGCCGAGCTCGGTGACGACCGGCGCGAGCCCGTCCAGGCGACGGCGCCGCCGCGTCGTCATCCGGTTCCCGCGCCTCGCTCCGTTCCTGGTGGCGCTGTTTCCGGTGGCGCTGTTTCCGGTGGCGCTGTTTCCGGTGGTGCCGTTCCCGGCGAGGCCGCGCCGGTCGAGGAGCGGCCGGCGGACTCGTCGACCGCCGGTGGTGACGCTGGCCTGAGCTACGTCACCGCGCCGAGCGTCGGGGTCTTCTACTACGCTCCCGAACCCGGTGCGCGGCCGTTCGTCCGGGTCGGGGACACCGTGAAGGCCGGGCAGCAGGTCGCGATCCTCGAGGTGATGAAGCTGATGATCCCCATCGAGGCGGACACAGCCGGCCGGATCGTCGAGGTGTGCCAGCCCGACGCGACATCGGTCGAGTACGGCGAACGGCTGATCGCCATTGATCCGGACGCCCGCGGCTGATGGTCACCACCGTCCTGATCGCCAACCGGGGCGAGATCGCTCTGCGGGTCCTGCGCACCTGCCGGGAGCTCGGCCTGCGCACCGTCGCCGTCTACTCGGCCGACGACCGCGGCAGCATGGTGACCCGGCTCGCCGACCGGGCCGTCCAGATCGGTCCGGGCCCCGCCGGCCGCAGCTACCTCAACATCCCGACGATCATCGAGGCCGCCCGGCTCGCCGGCGCGGACGCCATCCATCCCGGATACGGATTCCTTTCCGAGAACGCGGACTTCGCGGAGGTCTGCGAGTCCGAGGGCATCACCTTCGTCGGACCGCCCGCCTCGGTCATGGAGAAGCTCGGGGACAAGGCCGTCGCCCGCTCGCTGATGGTTGCCGCGGGCCTTCCGCTGCTGCCCGGAAGCCACACCGCGATCGACCACGCGGACGAGGCAGAGGTGTTCGCCGACAGGATCGGCTATCCCGTGATCATCAAGGCCGCCGCCGGCGGCGGCGGTCGGGGGATGCGCATCGTCGAGCAGCCCGAGGAGTTCCTGCGCGCCTACACCGAGACCCGGGCGGGCGCGCAGGCCGTCTTCGGCGACGGGCGGGTGTACGTCGAGCGGTACCTGCCCTCGGCCCGGCACGTGGAGATCCAGGTGCTCTGCGACCAGTACGGCAACGGCGTGTACCTGGGGGCCCGGGACTGCTCGGTGCAGCGGCGTCACCAGAAGCTCATCGAAGAGACACCGGCGCCCTGCCTGCCCGCGGACCTCATCGAGGAGATGGGGCGGGCCGCGCTGCGCGGGGTCGCCACGGCGGGCTACGTCGGCGCGGGCACCGTCGAGTTCCTGGTCGACCCGGCCGGTGCGTACTACTTCATGGAGGTCAACTGCCGGCTGCAGGTGGAGCATCCGGTGACGGAGATGGTGACCGGCATCGACCTCGTCGCCGAGCAGTTCCGGATCGCCGCGGGGGAGAAACTCGACCTCACCCAGGACGCGGTCGTCCCGCGCGGCGTCGCGATCGAGTGCCGCGTCAACGCCGAGGACCCGGTCCGGGGATTCGCACCCGCGCCCGGAACGCTCACGGAGTGCCATTTCCCCGGCGGGCCCTTCGTCCGGGTGGACAGCCACGCGCACCCCGGCTACCGGATACCGACCCGGTACGACTCCCTGCTGGCGAAGGTGGTCGCCTGGGCGCCGGATCGCGACGGCGCGGTCCGGCGGATGCGCTCGGCCCTGTCAGAGCTGCGCATCGAGGGACCGGGCGTGGCCACGACCGTGCCCTTCCTCCTGCGGGTGCTCGACGATTCCCGGTTCCGGACCGCGACTCACGACACCTCTCTCGTCGCCGCGCTCACCTCGACCGGCTGACCAGAGTTCTCTACGCAGAGTTGTGGAGGGTTGGGTACGGTCTGACGCCGTCAGACCGTACCCAACCCTCCACATTTCCCCGGCCAGGCCGGGGTGGGCCATGCCGGGCCGGGTTATCCACAGATCGTGGTAGGGCCCTGGCGCCGCCGCTGATCGGCGGGTGAGTCTGTGACGGTGACAGCAGGATCATGCTCGGTGGCGGCGAGGGTGCGTTCGGCGTGGCGCAGGACGGGCGCGTCGACCATCCGCCCCTCGAAGGAGAACACGCCGGCGGAGTGCGTCGCCGCGTCGAGTACCCGCCGCGCCCACGCCACCTCGTCGGCGGACGGCGCGAACGCCTGCCGCACGGCCGCGACCTGCCTCGGGTGGATACACGCCTTCGCCGCGAAGCCGCTCGCGACGGCGTCACGAGCCTCGGCCGCGAGGCCGTCGACATCGGCGATGTCCAGGTACACGGAGTCGACGGCGACCCGCCCGTGCGCTCCGGCCGCCAGCAGGACGCTCGCCCGGGCATGCAGGGCGACGCCCCGGTAGCGGCCGGCCTCGTCCCGGCTCGACCGGCCACCCAGCGCGGCGACGAGATCCTCCGCGCCCCACATGACGCCGATGGTGGTGGGAACGGCCGCAATCTCGGCCGCGGCGAGCACGCCGCGCGGTGTCTCGCACAGGGCGACGACCCGGCGCGGCCCGACGGCGGCGACCTGCTCGGCGGACTCCGTCTTGGCCAGCATGACGACGGGATAGGGCGTGTCGGCGAGGGCGCGCAGGTCCTCGTCGTAGTCGGCGGTCCCGGCGGGGTTGATCCGGATGATCGTCCGCAGTGGGTCGAGGATGCTCTCCCGCAACGCGCGCCGTGCCCGCGGCCGGTCCGCCGCCGCCACGCCGTCCTCCAGATCGAGGATGACCCCATCGGCCGCGGCGGCCGCCTTGGCGAATCGGTCGGGCCGGTCCGCGGGGCAGAACAGCAACGCCGGGCCGGGCAGCTGCCCGATCACCGGTCCGCCGCCCGGCGCAGCATCAGCGCGGACCGTACCGCCACGGCTACCACGTCACCGTGCTGGTTGCGCGCGGTGTGCTCGAAGGTGACCACCCCCTGCCCGGGTCGGCTGCGGGAGAGCCGCTTGTCGCGTACCACGGTCTCGGCGTAGAGCGTGTCGCCGGGGAACACCGGTGCGGGGAAGCGGATCTCGGTGAATCCGAGGTTGGCCACGGTCGTTCCCTGGGTCAGCCGGCTCACCGACAGGCCGACCAGCGTCGCGAGGGTGAACATGCTGTTGACCAGCCGAGTGCCGAAGGTCTGGGTCGTGCTCCATGCCTCGTCGAGGTGCAGCGCCTGGGTGTTCATCGTCAGCGTGCTGAACAGGGTGTTGTCGGCTTCGCTCACGGTCCGCCCGGGCCGGTGGACGTAGACGACGTCGGTCTCCAGCTCGTCGAACCACAGCCCCCGTTCCTCGACGCGCCGACATTCTCGCTCGGTCCGCTCGGTCCGCTCGGTCCGCGGGGGAGGGGATGCCCCTGCCTCCATCGGTGCCTCCCTCGATCGACTCCCGTCGCCGGCCGCCGGTGTTCAGCGGCCGAGATGGCAGGGGTAGGGTAACCCGTGTTGTGCTGGCCGTGGGTGAAGGTTCATCACCCCTTCCGGGGGCGTTCCGGTCGACCCGATAGCTTCCGGACGTCCGGAGTGCGGGTGGCGGGCCGTCGGCCCGATGAATCGCCGTCCCCGGAAAAGAACCGTGCGGTCCTCGTGGTGAAGGAGCCCGGCAATGCGGCACCGCAGGCTTTTGTTGGCACTGGCCGTGGGTACGCTGACCGCGTCCGTGTCGATCCCGATCTCGGCGAACGCGGCCACCCCGCTCGGCGCCGGGACCGGGACCGCTCCGTCTACGATCGCCGTGATCGGCGACATCCCCTACGGCGCCGCCAAGATCGCCGAGTTTCCCACCGACATCGGCAAGATCAACGCCGATCCCGACGTTTCGCTGGTCGCGCATCTCGGCGATATCAAGAACGGCAGCAGCGTCTGCTCGGACTCGTACTTCGCCACCATCAAGTCGGATTTCGACCAGTTCCAGGATCCTTTTGTCTACACCCCCGGCGACAACGAGTGGACCGACTGCCACCGCGCGAACAACGGTGGTTACAATCCTCTCGAACGTCTCGGAAAACTGCGTCAGGTGTTCTTCCCTGTCCCAGGCCGGACCCTCGGCGTGAACGCCCGGCAGGTCACCAGCGAATCCGCGGACCCGGCCTACGCGCCCTTCGTGGAGAACACCATGTGGACCCAGTCCGGTGTGGTTTTCTCGACACTTAACGTGCAGGGCAGCAACAACGACCTCGTCCCGTGGTTCGGGGTGACGCCGCTGTCCGCGGAGCAGCGGAAAGAGTATTCTACCAGGCTTGACGCGGACCTTGAGTGGATCAACGAGGCGTTCAACGTCGCACGCCGGACCGGGGCGCCGGGGGTCGCGCTGCTCATGCAGGCCGATATGTGGGACACCAGCGCGCTGGCCGCCGGTGGAGACGGGCTGAGTGGCTTCGATCCCATCGTCAAGCGGATCGGGACCCTCGCCGAGCATTTCGGTAAGCCGGTGCTCATCCTGCAGGGTGACTCGCACAACTTCCGGGTCGACCACCCGTTCACGAGCACGGACCCGCTCTACGGCATCCACCCGCTGGCCCCGAAGACCCTGCAGGCTCCCAACGTGACCCGCGTCGTCGTCGATGGCAGCGCTCAGGCGAACGACTACCTGAAGCTCACGATCAACCCGGCTGCCCCGGGCGTCTTCAGCTGGACTCGCGTCAACTACTGAGGGAACGAATCCTCCCACCGGCCGGGGCCGTTTCGCGGTCCCGGCCGGCCCCGGAGCCGATGAGACCGACCCGTCGGGGTGCGGTGGCTGTCGTCGGTTCCGGGCAGAAGGCGCTGATGGCCGGGGTGCCGGCGCTCGCGGCGGTCTCCGCGCTCTCGACGCTCGCGGTGGACCTCGCCGAGGAGGCGGGGATGACGCTCGCTGGGTTCGTGCGCGGTACGTCGATGAACCTCCACACCGGCGCGCACCGGGTGGTACTGGGCTGACCCCGGCTCAGTACCACCCGGCTCAGCCGCACCTATGCCGCCTCGCCTCTCGGCGAGGCGCCCCCGGTCTGACCGGCCGTGGCCGTGCCGGGTTCCCGCTTCCCAGCCACCCGCCCGCTTGCGCGGGTCTTACGGTCGGCTCCACGGGCGTTTACCGTCTCCG